>JANYAS010000095.1 GCA_025361205.1 Holophagaceae bacterium | reverse complement strand
GGCTTGCCCGTATCGTCCTCCCACACCAGTTGGAGGTTGAAACCCTTCTTCTTAAGGTCCTCCTCGGCGAGCTTGATGCCATTGGTGATGTTCTCGCCGATGGGCGCCTCGGGACCACTCATGGAGTTGATGACGCCGATCTTTTGCGCCAGCAGGCAGGGAGAAAGCGCCAGAGTGGCGCCCAGGGCCAAGAGATGCTTGCGCATGGCTGCTCCAGAAGAAAAAGAATGTGGGTGGATGGTGTCCTTGATTCTACACCCGCTGCCCTCCAAACGAACCTCGGACGGACCGGGTTGTGACCCGAGGCCTACCGTGGTTTTCGGATGCCATATGCCTTTCGGCGCCCTCGGGACAAACCAAGAGCGCGCGCCTCCTTCCAAGGCTGAAGGCCCTCCATCCGGAAGGTGACCCTGGGCGACCTGGCGGGACTTCCTGCCCTAGAGCCGTTCCAAGGGACCCAAAGAAAAACGGGCGCGAGGCGCCCGTTTTTCTTTGGGTCAGACAGGTTCTAGAAAGCGACCCGGAGGCCCACGCCGAAGGCCTTGGGATCTGCGCCAGCTTTGACCTGACCGGCCGTGCCGATGGCGCCAATGTTGAAGTTGACGGCCGTCGCGGCCCCGTTGGTGATGACGGCATAATGCGCATAGACCTGAGCGTTCTTGTAGAAGTTGTATCCGTACCGAAAGGCCACGGACTTTACGGCAGTATCCGCCACGCCCGCGCTGTTCTGCTTGAGCTTGGCAGCGGACTGGTAGTTGATCATGAACTCATGATTGTCCACCTTCTGCTTTACACCGATGTAGAAGGAGTTCTCCTTGTACTCGTTGCTGGCGGTGGGCGAGGTGTTGAGGGTCGCCTTGCTCATGTTGTACATGGCGCTGACGGTGGTGTCCGTGGGGAAGTTGATGCCCGCGAAGAGGGCATCGGACTTGTTTCTCTCGGCGTTGAAGCCACCGAACAAGAGATCCTTCAAGTCAGTGTGCACGACGGTCACGTGGAAGAGCTTGGTCTCGTAGCGCGCAAGCACATCCCAGCCGCCGGGATCCACCGAGCCAGGAGTCGCCACGGTGGGCTCGGGGGACTTCTGGGTGTTGGGGATGTAGTTCAGGGCAGCAGAGAAGCCACCGAAGTCAGGGGTGGTGTACATCACCGAGGTGTACCGCTGGAACCAGTTCTTGCCCAGCCCGGCCGCGCCGAACACTTCGTAGCCGGCCGTCACGCCGGTGGCCCCAGGGGCCAGGTCGCACTTGGCGGTGGCGCCGCGGAAGCCCGAAGTCAGGTACCCAGCCTTCAGGGTGCCCCAGTTCCCAGTCATGCCCACGAACGTGTCTCGACGAGCGCCAAACATGCTTGTCAGACTTCCAGAGTTCCCGGATACGGTGTTCGTGTTTCCACTGCTGCCCGCGGAGGCCGCGTTGGCGCTGGCGTACTGGCTGTTGCCCAGATCAATGTAGGTCTCGAATTGGTAGATCACGGCATTGCCGCCACTGACATCCAACTTGCCCTTGACGCCGAACAGGGAGCTGTTGGCGTTAAGCCGGGTGTGGCTGGGGATGTCATTCCCCGGGGCGCCAGCCGTGGAACCGGTGGCGGACACGGACTCGAGGGCGAGGTCGGCCACACCGTAGACTGTCGGGGCGGACTGCGCAAAGGCCGCGCCTGCGACGAGGGCGGCCGCAACCAGGGTGAGGTATTTCTTGGGCATTTGTGCTCCTAGAAAGAGGGGTTGGGGGGTGAAGCTACAAACAGCGCTACCAGGCGATTCGAGGTTTTTGGATTCACACTGTGGTCTGACCAGTTGCCTTCAACCTAGATGGGGCCCATCACCATGTCCATTAAAAACCAAGGAAGGTTCCGCCCCTTGTGATGGGGGACACAGCCATGTTTCCACAGCCATGTGAATTACTGGGAACAGACCTGTTACACCTTGGCCTTCCCCAGGGCCGAGAAAGGTTTCAATCAGCAGAGCTTGCATGACGCCCGCCGGAATTCACCTAGACGATATTACGCAGGCTAAGCATTCCCCCTGGGGGCCCCTGTCACCACGCCGGATGGATCTTCATGCCTGGGGTTTTAAGCAGCGACAAGGATTCCATCTGAGCGCTGGTAGACCAGGCCGACCCTCCCTCGGGAAACCTCTTCTACCGCCAAAGGTGCTCCAATAACCTTTCCGCCAGGACCCGTCATTCCCCCCGCAGCACATCCATGGGCTTGGCCTGCAGGACGCGCAGGCTCCCGACGACCCCCACCATCAGGGTTAGTGCCGCGGCCCCCCCCATTAGGGCGAGTCCCAGGCCAATGCCCGGATGGGTGGGCAGTTCCAGGACGCGACTGGTGTAGACCCTCGCCAGCGCCCAGGCCAGGGCGGTCGCCAGGACTGCGGAACTGCCCCCCAGGATCAGGAACTCCCAGCCCAGGCTGCGCAGCAGGGTGCCGTGGGAGGCACCGATGGTGCGCAGCAGCGCCAGGTCCTTCTGCCGCCCCAGGCGGCCGGCGATGAGGCTGGCGATGAGGACCAACAGGGCCGAAGTGAGCATCAATGTTGCCAGGGCCCGGGTGATGATCGCGATGATGTCCAGCACCCGTCCCACCTTGGCCACCACATCCGTGACATCGATGAGCGTGACGTTGGGGTAATCCTTGGCCATGGCCACTTGGATGCGGCCCTTGGCGGCAGGATCTGCCTCCGTGGCCAGCAGATGGACGGCCGGGGCTCCCCTCAAAAGCGAAGGATGCATGACGATGAAAAAGTTGGGCTCGAAGCTCTGCCACATGACCTTGCGAAGGCTCGTCACCCGGCCCTTCACATCCTGGCCCGAGATATCAAAGGTGATCACGTCACCGAGCCGGGCACCGATGGAATCGGCAAAGCCCTGTTCCAGCGACATCTCATTGGCCGAAGCTAGCCCCGGTGCCCAGAAGCGCCCAGCCACAATGGCCTCGGAGGTGCCGAGGTGGTCCCGCCAGGTGAGGTTCTGTTCCCGGTTGCGAAAGCCTTCGCCGCGCCCTTCCCCGGGATCTTCATCCCGGTGCCTGGCCTGGGCCTCCTGCACGGGCTTGTCCCCGATCGCCGATAGCCTGGCCCTGACAAGGGGTGCCTCCATGGGATCCCGCCCGGTCTCGGTCTTCAGTCTTGCAGCCACCGCCTTCCATTGAGTGGATTGGACGTCCAGAAAGAACAAGTTGGGCCGGTTCCCTACTCCCTGCTGGGAGGCGATGGGGGCGACGATGTCCTCCTTGATGAACTGGGAAGCGGTGGTCAGAAAAATCGCCAGCCCCATCACCGCCATCATCAACGCCGTCAGTCCGCGGCGGGCGCCCAGCTGCCCGAAGGCCAGACGCAGGGATAGGGGCATCGCGTTCGCGCTGCGCCGGTAGATCGCCAGCAGCAGCTGCGCCGCCCCATAGAGCAACAGGAACAGCAAGGCCATCCCCAGCGCGGTGCCTAAACCCACTGCCAGGCTGGGAGCGTTCCGGACGATGAGCAGCACCGCCAGCAGGAAAGCCAGCCCTGCGCAGCCCCGGCTGAGCCAGGCCCGCCCCCCTTCCAGACCCGCACCTTCCCGCAGCAGCGTGAGGGGCTTCACCTCCCCCAGGCGCACCAGGGGCGGTAGGGTCAGGAGGGCAATCATGGCCACCGCCAGGGCGGTCTCCAGGAAAGGTGGCGCTACGGTGGAGCCTGCGCGGATGACGGCGGGCAGCAGGTCACCGAGGTACCTTGGGATCAAGGCCGCCACCCCCAGACCTGCCGCCAACCCCATGGCCAGGGCGACAACCAGGAGCAGCATCGTCAGCAGGCCGTAGATCCGGGCGGGTTCCGTGGGCGCCGCCCCCAGGCAACGGAGGACGGCTGCGTCCCGGGACCGCACCTCCAGGAAGGCCGTGAGGATGGCCCAGGCCCCCAGCATGGCGAGCAGCAGCGTGGCGAGGCCCAGCTGCTGGACGAAGCGGTTGAGGTTTCGGATGGGCCGGGCCAGGGCCGTGGCCGCTTCCTCATGACCCTGCAGCCGCAGCCGTTGACTGGCGGTCCGGACGAGCTCTGCCAAGGTCTTGCGGACCTGGGTGGCATCGGCCCCGGGAGTCACGGTCAGGAGCAGCCGCCCGGAAAAGCGCGAGCGCTGGGTGAGCAGGCCAAGCCGTTCAGCATCCGCACGATCAATCAGGACCCTGGGGCCCAAGGTGAAGGCGCTGGCCTGACGGCTTTCATCCAGGGCGATGACCCCACCCACGGGCAGCGATCCGTCCCCAAGGCCCAAGGCTGAGTGGGCAACCAGGGTTCCATCCGGCCTGGATTGGAGGGCCCAGGTGTCGGCCAGTCCCCGTTCCACAAACACGGCTCCCGAGCCCCCTACCCTGCGAGCGTCAGGATTCCCATTGCTCTGAAGGTCCAACCTTCCGACCAAGGGGTAGGCGCCATCCACGGCCCGCACTTCCACCAGACGGCTGAGAATGCCGTCGCCCGCTCCTGTGTGGGCCATGCTCACGAGATCGTAGACCAGGCTGTGCCCCTGGATGCCCGGCACTGCCGCCGCCCGCTGGAGCAACTCGTCGGGAAATGCACCGGTGGAGGTTATCGAGAAATCCGCCCCCAGCAAGGTCCTGGATTCGGCGCGGATGCCGCTGATGACCCGGGCACTGAAGCCGTACGTCGCGAAGAAAGCTGCGAAGCCTACGGCGAGACAAAGCGCGATGACTAGGAGGCGGCCCTTCTGGTGGGCGGCCTCCCGCAGGGCCATGCGCAAGGCGAACCTCATGCCACGCCTGCCACGATCCGGCCCCGCTCCAAGGCGATGTGGAGCCCCAGGCGGGACGCAAGACTGGCGTCATGGGTCACGAGCACCAGGGTGGCCCCGAGGTCGCGCTGGAGTTCCAGTAGCAGTTCGAATACCCGGTCCGCATTCACCGGATCGAGGGAACCCGTTGGCTCGTCGCACAGGAGGATGGGCGGCCGCGCCACAATGGCCCGGGCCAGGGCCACCCGCTGGCATTCACCCCCGCTGAGCTGCGCCGGCAGATGCTCGGCCCGGTCTTCGAGACCGACTCGGGCCAGCGCCGCCAGGGCCTTCGCTTCGGCCGCGGCCAGACCGGCAATTTCCGCGGCGATTACCACGTTTTGCAGGGCGGAGAAGTGGGGCAGCAGGTGGTAGGCCTGGAAGACGAAGCCCAGATTCTTGGCCCGGAAGCGCGAAAGGGCCAGCTCGCTGAGGCCCGTAATGGCCTGCCCCGCCACGATGACCTCGCCGGAGGTGGGTTGGTCGAGGCCCGCCATGAGGCCCAGCAGCGTGCTCTTGCCACTGCCACTGGGGCCCTGGATGGCGACCGAGGCGCCCGCGGGGATCTCCAGGCTGACGTCCTGAAGCACCCGAAGGAGCTCTCCCGAGGGGGACAGGAAGGTCTTCGAAACGGATCGGATGGAGATCATGCGACGCCCTCGCCATCAGACTAGCCGCCCGCGCCCGGGTTCCGGCGCGTGCAAAGCTGGACGGTGTCATGCGATCCTCAGGCCATGAGGAAGGCCCGTCTTTCTGCCGTTATATTGACCGTCCTGGCCGCCGTGTCGGGTGCCTGCGACAGGAAGGCCCTGGCACCGGTTGCCCCAGCGGGCCCCGTGACCGCCGTTGAACCTGCGCCCCAGCCGGTCCGAGGCACCCTGGTCTTTCTCGGCGATAGCCTCACGGCGGGCCTGGGTCTGTCTAAAGAACAGGCCTTCCCAGCGCTCATCGAGGCGCATTTGAAATCCGAAGGGCGTCCCTGGAAGGTGGTCAACGCCGGGGTAAGCGGGGATACCACCGCCGGCGGGGCCGCCCGATTGGACTGGGTCTACCGGCAAAAGGTGGACCTCCTCTTCGTCTGTCTCGGGGCCAATGACGGCCTTCGAGGCATCCCCGTGGCAGAGACCGAACGCAACCTTAAGGCCATCCTGGATCGGGCCAGGCGGGAGGGTTCCCAGGTGGTGCTGGCGGGCATCCAACTTCCGGAGAATTACGGCCCCGACTACCGGACCGCCTTCGCGGGGATTTTCCCGCGCCTCGCGAAGGCCTATCAGGTGCCCCTGCTGCCCTTCCTGCTGGAAGGCGTGGCCATGGATCCGCGGCTGAATCAGCCCGATGGCATCCATCCCAACGCCCAGGGCGCCCACGTGGTCGCGGACCACGTTTGGACCGCACTGGACCCCGTGCTCCGCAGGTCAAACTGAATGGCCCGCCTCTCGCGCATGGGCTCCATTCCAATCCCCTCCTCCGGTGGCCGAATGACTGAACCCAAAACCAAAGTAGACACGGCCCGAGCCTGGCGAGAGGCGCGGGCGCTGCTCCGGCAGCATCGGGGCTCCCTGGCCCTGGGCCTGCTGCTCATGCTCATCAGCCGCCTGGCGGGACTGGTGCTGCCCGCCAGCACCAAGTACCTCATCGATGAGGTCATCGGCAAACACAACGGCCATCTGCTGCTGCCCCTGGCCCTGGGCGCGGGGGCGGCCACTCTGTTGCAGGCGATCACCAGCTACGCGAATTCCCAGGTGGTGAGCGTGGCGGCCCAGCGCGCCATCATGGCCATGCGCCAGCGGGTGCAGGACCACATCCTCCGCCTGCCCATCCGCTATTTCGACAGCACCAAGAGCGGCGTGGTGATCGCCCGGGTGATGAATGACGCGGAAGGCGTCCGCAACCTCGTGGGCACCGGCATTATCCAGCTCGTGGGCGGCGCACTTACGGCGGTAATCTCCCTGGCGGTGCTGTTCTGGCTCAATTGGAAGCTCACCCTGGCCACGGTCCTCTTCCTGGCCGCCTTCGGCGGGGCCATGGCCCTGGCCTTCCGGAAGCTGCGGCCGCTGTTCCGCAAGCGCAGCGAGATCACGGCGGACATCACGGGGCGCCTGACCGAATCCGTGGGCGGCATCCGGATCCTCAAGGTCTACGTGGCCGAAGACCGGGAGCGCCGGATCTTCGCGGAAGGCACCGAACGGCTCTTCCGCAACATCGCGGATACCCTCACCGGCACCAGCGCCATCACGGCCTTTGGCACGGCCATCGTCGGCGCCCTGGGCGTTCTTATCATGATCATCGGCGGCCGCGCCATCCTGGCGGGGGACATGACCCTGGGCAGCCTCATCATGTACACGTTCTTCGTGGGCTTGATGGCGGCTCCCGTGGTGCAGATGGCCAACATCGGCACCCAGGTCAGCGAAGCCTTTGCGGGTCTAGACCGGATCCGGGAGATTCTCGACATGCCCACCGAGGATCAGGAGGATGCCCGCCGGGAGCCCCTGCCCACGGTAGAGGGCACCGTCAGCTTTCGGGATGTCCACTTTGCCTATGATGAAGGCACCCCGGTCCTCCAGGGCGTCACCTTTGAAGTGCCCGCAGGCAGCACGGTCGCCCTGGTGGGTTCCAGCGGCTCCGGCAAGAGCACCATCATTTCTCTGGTCATGGCGTTCAATCATCCGCAGCAGGGCCAGATCCTCGTGGACGGGAAGAACGTGGAGACCCTGAGGCTCCGCGAGTACCGCGCCAAATTGGGCGTGGTCATGCAGGACAACTTTCTCTTCGATGGCACCGTGGCCGATAACATCGGCTTCGCCAAACCCGGCGCCACCCGCGAAGAGGTGGAGGCCGTGGGCCGCATCGCCAACGTCCATGAATTCGTGGATCGCTTCGAGCTGGGCTATGACACGGTCGTAGGTGAGCGGGGCGTGAAGCTGTCCGGCGGCCAGCGCCAGCGGGTGGCCATCGCCCGCGCCATCCTCGCCGATCCCCGGATTCTCTTGCTCGATGAAGCCACCTCCAGCCTCGATAGCGAAAGCGAAGCCCTCATCCGGGATGGCCTGCGGAAACTTCGCGCAGGGCGGACCACCTTCGTCATCGCCCACCGGCTCAGCACCATCGAAAGCGCCGATCAGATCCTCGTGGTGGAGCATGGCGAGATCGTGGAGCGAGGGACGCACCGGGAACTGCTGGCCCTGGATGGTCGCTACAAGCAGCTCCACGACCGCCAACGTGGGGTGGAGCTGGATCAGTTCATCAATCCCGGCGAGGACTTCACGGTTCCAAAGACCCAGGAAGAGCGACCTTGAAACCATCGCCGGCGCCCTGACTAGGAGCACCAGGGGCTTGGAACAAGCTGAAGCCATAGGCCAAGCCCACCACCGCCAGACAGCCGATCACGTTGTACCAAAGGAAGGAAATGCGGGTGACCTTGAAGCAGACCAGCACCCCTGCTTCGGCGACGAGGGCGGCGTAGAAGGCGGCTCCGCCCCGGACGCGCTTGACGTAGAAGGCCGTGATGAAGATGCCAAGGATGGTGCCGTAGAACAGGGAACCCAGGATGTTCACGGCCTCGATCAGCGACCCCAGGCGGGCAGCGTACTCGGCGAAGGCCATGGCGAAGCAACCCCAAGCGAAAGTGGCGATGCGGCCCACCCACACCTCCCGCACGCCCTGGCTGCCGCCAATGAGGCGCCGCCAAAGATCCACCACGGTGGTGGCGCCCAGGGCACTGATCTCTCCGGACATGGAGGACATGGAGCCGGAAAACACAGCGGCGATGACCAGGCCCACAAGCCCGGCCGGGAGGACGCTCAACACATAAGCCAGGAAGATGTAGTTCGTGTCGCTGGGATTGGTGCCGGGGTTGGCCTTTTCAATGAGCGCCACACCCTTCTTTCGCACCGTTTCACTGTCGGCGTGGGCCTGCTGGAGCTGCAGCTTGGTGGCGGCGATCGCCCCGGCATCCCCCCCATGCCGGGCGGTGACGTAGGCCTCGGCCCTTTGGTACTGCGCCTCACGGGCCTTGACGAAGTCCCCCTCGATAGCCCGGTAGGCCGCAGCGTCCGGGCCCGCCATGACCTGCTTCACGGGGCCTGGATTGAAGAACAGGGGCGGTGTGTGGAACTGGTAGAAGACGAAGACCAAGGCCCCCAACAACAAGATGAGGAACTGCATGGGCACCTTGATCATGGCGTTCAGTAGGAGGCCCAGGCGGCTTTGGGTGATGGAGCTACCCGCCAGATAGCGCTGCACCTGGGACTGGTCCGTGCCGAAGTAGGACAGCATGAGGAAGAAACCGCCGATGAACCCGGACCAGATGTTGTAACGGTTGTTGGGATCGAAGTGCGTGTCGATGATATTCAACCGCCCCAGTCCCCCCGCCACGTGCAGGGCGTCGCCGAAGCTCACGTGGGCCGGCAGACGGTGGGCGGTCATGACGCCCGCCAGGATCATCCCAAAGGCGATGATGAGCATCTGGGAGCTGTGGGCCCAGGCCACGGCCTTGGTGCCGCCCACCACCGTGTAGATCATCACGAGGGTGCCCACCAGCAGGATGTTAGCGTGGATGCTCCAGCCCAGCAGCACCGAGAGGACGAGGGCGGGCGCGAAAATGGTGATGCCCACGGCTAGGCTGCGCTGGATGAGGAAGAGAATGGCCGCCAGCAGCCGGGTCTTCAAATCAAACCGGGCTTCCAGGATTTCATAAGCCGTCGATACCTTCAGCCGGTGGTAGAGGGGAATGGCCGTGATGGAGAGCACGATCGCGGCCAGGGGCAGGCCGAAGTAGAACTGCACGAAGCGCATGCCGTCCACGTAGGCCTGGCCCGGCGTCGAGAGGAAGGTGATGGCGCTGGTTTGTGTGGCGATGATGGACAGGCCGATGAGCCACCAGCGATGATCCCGGCCGCCCCCGATGTAGCCCTCGCCAGTGGTGGCGCCGCGCCCCTTGTAGAGCCCCCAGAGGACGACGAAGAGCAAGGCGCCGCCCAGGACGAACCAGTCGAGTCGGCTCATGAAAAGACCCAGGTGAAGACGCGGAAGCAGAGGATGCAGAGCACCAGCTCGCCCAGCACCACCGCGTACAGGCGCTTCCAAGAGCCGAGGATGGGCGGCCGTTCCTCACTCATGGGCATGGCCCAAAGCCAGCAGGTTGGCAAAGAGACGGGTGGCACCAGGCACGCCGTCCGGCAGCTGCCGGAAGAAGGCCAGACCCGTGTACACGTAGTGCCCCTTGCCGTATTTGGCCACGATCAGCGCGCCGCCATCTTCGGCTTCGCCGGGATCGGCCATGCCCAACAGGGCCGTGTAGCGGGCGTCCCAGCCGTCGGCGTGGTAGAGGCTCCGCTCCTGGACCCAGCCCTCGAAATCCTTGGCGGTGATTTCGTTGGGGACGTGGAACAGAGGGTGGCTGGGCTGAAGCAGATGAACGGGCACAGTCTCCACGGTGACGCGCTTCCGGCCCACCTTGAAGGGATAGGGGCCGATGACATCCGTGACCATGGCGGCGTTGATTCCCGGGAATCCCGTATTCACGGTGTAGAGCACCACCTCGGTACCGCCCGCCGCCACGTAGGCATGGAGACGTTCCTTGAGGGTCATCAAGGCCGAACGCGTATTGAAGGCGCGGATGCCCAGCACGATGGCGTCGAAGCGGGCGAGATCCTCCCGGGCCAGGGCCTCGTCCGTGAGGAGTTCCACCTCGTAGCCGATGCGCCGCAGGGCCTGGGGGATGTCATCGCCGGCCCCCATGACGTAGCCGATGCGATGGCCGTTGTGCTTCAGATCGAAGCGCTCCAGGCGCACCTTGGCTGCGGGCAGGAGCGTCTGCAGGGGGATATGCGGGTGGTCCACCTTCAGGAGGCCATGGGCGGACGTGAAGCCCGCCCCGGTGTCCACTTCCGCATGCAGTTCGCCCGAGGCCGCCAAGGCGGGCGGCGCGAGGCGGAAGGTCAGGGCCCTTTCCTCCCCGGCACGCGTCAGCGCGAAGGCTTGCTCAAGGGGTTCCACTTTCCAGCCCGCGGGCACCTGGAGACGCACGCGACCCGATGTGGCTGAGCCGCCTGCCACGACCTTGAGATGCACATCCTTGGCCGCTGGGCTCGCGAAGACCTGCACCGTCTCGGCAAGGTTCACAAATGCAGCTGGCACCACGGCCAGAGGCTGGTAGCGCTCGCCGAGGACCGGATCCCGGAAGCGGAACTGCGCGGGGACGCTGACCTCGAAAGCACCGTCCGGAGTCGCCACGCGGGCCCGGAGGCGGAAGGGCGCAGGAGACTCGGGGAAGCCCGCCCAGGCAGCAGCTCCAGGGCCCCCCAGCCAGTGGGGCTGGCTAAGTGGTGTTGCGGCAGGCACGGTGAAAGTGAAGGTTTCCTTCCTTGGCGCATTGTCGGGCAGGGATTTGCCGCCCTTGCGGAGTTCCACGACGGAGGTGCCTTCGGGCGTGATGGCTTCGAGGGTGAGGGCCTCCACCACCAACGGAGTCCCGCCCCGGGCCAGTACGGCGGTGTTCACGGTGAGACGATCTCCGGGGGCCACCCGCTGGCGGTCGGCGATGGCTTCCACCCAAAGACCAACGGTGGCTCGCATCACCTCTTCCAGTTCCCCGGCCTTGGCCTGCACAAGGGGCTCGGCCTGGGTCTTGGCAGGCAGGGCGCGAAGGGCCGCCAGGGCACGCTGGAGCAAGGGCAGGACGGAATCGGCATGCCCGGGATGAAAAGCATGGCGAGCCTCGCTCAGGAGGGCCGCCAGATCCTGGGTACCGGGGAAGCGGGACCAGGTGAGATCGATCCCCTCAAAGAGATCCAACCTGGCGGGCCGACCTGCCAGCAGTTCGAAACTCTCCTCCCGTGCACCGCGCTGGGCGAGCACGCCGAAGCCCTGGCTGCGATGCTGGCTGCGGCTTTCGGCGGCGAGTTCCCCGTAGGACTTCCCGAGCAGGGGATCAAAGGCGCCCACGTCCAGCGTGAGGCTGCCTGTGGCGGGCTTGGGGGCATCGTCGCTGAAGCGGAAGTGGTTCCACAACAGTCGCGTGGCCTGCCAGGGCTGGAGCCCGGCCTTGAGCTGTTCGGGGAAGCGGGTCGGGTCCGCGGCGGCCTTGAAGGCCTCGATGGCCAGCATGGCGGAAGCCGTGTGGTGGCCGTGTCCCGCCCGCTCATCCGGGGGGAAGCGCGTGAGGATGACGTCCGGCTGCAAGGTGCGGATGGTGCGCACGACATCGGCCAGGACCGTGTCGTGGTTCCAAATGCGCAGGGATTCCTCGGCGGTCTTGGAAAACCCGAAATCCACGGCCGAGGTGAAGAACTGTTCGGCCCCATCGATGCGCCGCGCGGCCAACAGCTCCTGGGTGCGGATGGCCGCGAGGCCGTCTCCCAGTTCGGGGCCAATGAGATTCTGGCCGCCCCCACCCCGCGTGACGGCGAGGTAGGCCGTGCGCAGGTTGCGGCCTTTGGACAGGGTGGCCAACACGGCGGTGTTTTCGTCATCGGGATGGGCGGCGATGTAGAGGACGCTGCCCAGCGTCTGAAGGCGATCCAGTTGTTTCTGCATCTCCGCCGCATCCCGCACGGGGACCTGGGCCTGGAGCCAGGGCAGGATCATGGCACCCAAGAGAACGAGGACGATGCGGCGGAGGCGATGCATGGATGGCTACTTTCGGCTGGCGGGCGGGATGACGCCGTTCATGCGCAGGTACACGGCCATCTGGCCGTAGTGATCGAAGCCGTGGGCGACGGTGAGGCTGGCGAGGCCCAGCCGGGTGGTGGTGCCCTGGCCCCAGGGCGTGGGGATGAAGGCCGTGGCGTTGGCGTCCGTGATGCCGCCGAAGGCCTTGTGGGCGTAGGTGAAGGAGTCCTTGAGATACTTGACGATGTCGGCTTTGGTCTTCAGGGCTTCAGGGCCGTTCTCCCCTCCAAGATCCACCGGAGCTTTCTCGCCCGCAATGCCGGCGGCAAACAGGTAATTGTCTGCGGCCACGTGGCGCACCTGCTGGGCGAAGGTCTTCACGCCCTTGAATTCGCCGGTGGTGGGAGCGAAGTTGAACGTGTCGTCGGCCAGCGCCTCGGCGGCGGGCACGAACTCGTGCTCGAGGTTGGCCAGCTGGCGGTCCAACACCTGGCTCACCGTGGGGCCCGTGCTCTCCAAGGCCTTGGTGGGGACGGGGGATTGCGAGGAGGCGATGCCGCCGATCAGCAGAAGCGCCAGTACGATTCGGGGGGAACGCATGGGGGACTCCATGAAATGGAGGGCTAGCATAGCGCCAGGCTGGACCCTCCATGCGGGATAAGCGAAGGGGGCACCCTCGAGCATCTGGCCCCGCTTGAGCTACCCGCACCAGGCTGCCCGCCCCGCTTCCGCCCCCGTGGCTCCAACGGCGGTCTCGCCGAAGCCCTCGGCCGCCAGAGCCCGGGGCATGCCCAAGCTGATGCTACGTGTGGAGCCAGCGATGAGCGCGTTCCTCCCTTTCAACCCGGCATCCTCCTATTCAAGCCCGGCTGCAACGAGAAGTGGTGGTTCGGTGGAGTTCCGGATGTCCTCGACGGTGTGTCCCGGGGCCAGCTCCACCAGGAGTAGGCCCTCCGGGGTCACATCCAGCACAGCGCGATCGGTGATGATCCGGTGGACCACACCCTTGCCGGTCAGCGGCAGGGCGCAGTGCTTGAGGATCTTGGGCTCACCCTGTTTGCTGACGTGGTCCATGATGACCACGATTCGCTTGGCGCCATGCACCAGGTCCATGGCGCCCCCCATCCCCTTGACCATCTTTCCCGGGATGACCCAGTTGGCCAGGTCTCCGCAAGCAGACACTTCCATGCCGCCCAGGATGGCCAAGTCGATGTGTCCGCCCCGAATCATGGCGAAGGACTCGGCGCTGCTGAACAGGGCCGCGCCGGGGATCATGGTGATGGTCTCCTTGCCGGCGTTGATCAGATCGGGATCCAGGTCCGCTTCGGCCGGATAGGGGCCGATGCCCAGCAGACCGTTTTCCGACTGCAGGACCACCTGCATCCCCGCGGGGATGTAGTTGGCCACGAGGGTCGGCATGCCGATCCCCAGGTTCACGTAGAAGCCATCCTGGATTTCCCCTGCCGCCCGCTGGGCGATTTCCTCCCGTGTCCAGGTCATGCAGCACCGCCTTTCCGAACGGTGCGTCGTTCCACGCGTTTTTCGTGATGTTCGCAGCAGATGATCCGCTGCACGTAGATGCTCGGGGTATGGACTTGCTCCGGTTCCAGGTCGCCAATGGCGGCGAGTACCTCCACCTCGGCGATGGTGGTCTTTCCGGCGGCGGCCATCATCGGGTTGAAGTTCTGCGCCGTGCGGTGGTACTGCAGGTTACCAAGACCATCGCCGCGCCAGGCCTTGACCAGGGCGAAATCGGCCTTGAGGCCCAGCTCCAGCAGGTATTCCTTTCCCCCGAAAACACGGGTTTCGCGCCCGTCGGCGATCGGCGTGCCCACCCCAGCCGGCGTGTAGAAGGCTGGGATGCCCGCCCCGCCCGCCCGGATGCGTTCCGCCAGGGTTCCTTGGGGCACCAACTCCACATCCAGCTCGCCGGAGAGGTATTGGCGCTCAAACTCTTTGTTCTCGCCCACGTAGGATGCGACCATTTTTTTAATCTGGTGGTTTTTGAGCAACAGCCCAAGGCCCCAGTCGTCCACCCCGCAGTTGTTGGAAATGATGGTCAGGTTCCTCACGCCGGACTCGCACAGGCCAAGGATCAGGTTCTCGGGAATGCCCACCAGCCCGAAGCCACCGACCATCAACGTGGCGCCTTCCGGGATGCCGGCCAGCGCCGCTGGAATTGAAGTGCAGATCATGTTAATTCCCCCACCATTCGGCCTCTACAAAGAGCGGCGTGAGACTAGAGTCCCAGCGCCTTTGGCAGGCGCGGACTCGAGATCAGGTCCACGAAAACAACCCAGCGCCGGCCAGGATCCGCCACGGTTCCTCCCTGCCGCTCGACCCAACTTCGCACGAGGTGTTCGCCCAGGTTGTAGTTGATGACGTAACTGCGGTAGGTCTCGATGAAACGCAGGCGCTGTGCGGCCTGAGCCTCGGTGCGTAGGGAGTAGCGGACCAGGAATGCCTCGGCTTGGGCGCGATCCAGGTGGTCGTCCAGGTAACCGCGGGCCGCCTCGTTGTCGGCAAAGGCCAGGACCTTCATCTCGGTCTGCACCTGGGCCCAGCGCTCGGCCTCGGACGGGTCGAGACCGGCCAAAGGAAAGAGCACATCCCGCTCGAAGGCCAGCCGTTCCAGGCCGGGAAAGGCGACCTCAATGCCGAAGTTGGCGGTGCCTTCGGCAATCAGGGACTGGGGCGAGAACAGGGGGTAGATGGTGAACTCCACCCAGCCCCGGCCCTCCGGCGCCGGCTGAGCGAAGCGCTGTTCCAGCAGCGCGTTGTAGACATGGTGTCCCGGATAGCCTTCGTGGGCGGCCAGATCGAGGGCCCGATCGATGGCGATGGGAAGATCCAGGTTCACCTGGATCACGGAGGTACCGCCCCCTTGGTACCAGTTGTAGGCGGACCAGGGCTTGCCGGTGACGTACTCCACGCGGAAGTGATCCGAGGTCGGCAGGAGCGCATGTCGGCGGGTCCGCTCCCGGGCCTCCGCGATCGCCGCCTGGAAGACGGCATCGACGCGATCGGGTGGAACGAGGGTTCGCTCCCGGACCTTCTGGTAGCGGTCTTGAACGGAACCAGGGCCTTCGAGAAGGTGATCCATCCGGGCCAGAGCCCCTTCGAAGGTGGCCTCAGGCGTCTGCGGCGGTCGGACCTGATAGAGGGCTTCGGCCTCGTCATCGAAGCTGCAACGTTGCCCCTGCAGCCGGGCAAGGTGCGCCTCCACGGCTGCGAGCTGCCCGAGGAGGTAGTCGCGTCGCAGACCCTCGTCGCCCCGAACGGCTGAGGCGGAGACTCCATCCATGACCCGAAGGACCTCCGTTCGCAATTCCGGGAGGGGGCGCGGGCTGCCGGCTTCCGCGGCCGCCTTCCAAGATGGCGGCCCGTAATAGGCATCCACAAAATTCGCATCGTGGCGTCCGACCGCCAGCAACAGGTGGACGTAGTCGGTGGCCCATTCTGAAAGCGACATGGCAGGCATGCTCCTCATTCATGAAATGTACACCGTCGGCCAAGGCTTCACCTGCCCAGAACAGGGCATCGTTGCCGTGCCCAGACGAGATCAACCTTCAGTGCCCGCTATCGCCGGCCAGCTTGCGGGCCAGGTCGCCCACCACGGTCTTGGCGTCGCCGAAGAGCATGAAGGTCTTGTCCAGGAAGTAGAGCTCGTTGTCGATGCCTGCGAAGCCCGGGGCCTTGGACCGCTTGATGGCGTAGACGGTCTTGGCCTTGTCCGCATCGATGATGGGCATGCCGTAGATGGGGCTGTTCTTGTCGCTGCGGGCCGCGGGGTTCACCACGTCGTTGGCGCCGATGACCAGGACCACGTCCGCCTGGGGCATGTCGCCGTTGATCTCGCTCATCTCCATCAGGTCTTCATAGGGAATCTCGGCTTCGGCCAGCAGCACGTTCATGTGGCCCGGCATGCGGCCCGCCACGGGATGGATGGCAAACTTCACGGTGACGCCCTTCTTCCTGAGAAGGTCGTAAACCTCGCGCACCTTGTGCTGGGCCTGGGCCACGGCCATGCCGTAGCCGGGCACTATGACCACCAGGTTCGCCTGCTCCATGACCTGGGCCGCACTCTCCACGGTGTCTGACTTGTAGGCTTTCTGCTCCCCTTCCGCGCTGGCGGTGGTGGTCTGGCCGAAAGCACCGAAGAGCACGTTGAAGAAGGAACGATTCATGGCCTTGCACATGATGACGGACAGGATCAGGCCCGAGCTGCCGTCCAGGGCGCCGGCGGTGATGAGCAGCTTGTTGTTGAGCACAAAGCCCATGGCCACGGCGGAGAGGCCCGCATAGGCGTTGAGGATGGAGATCACCGTCGGCATGTCCGCGCCGCCGATGGGGATGATCAGCAGCACGCCGAAAGCCAGGGAGAGCAGGATGATGCCGACGAAGGCCCAGGGGGCCCAGGGGGCCAGCGGGTGGAGCACCAGTGCCACGCCCAGGGCCAGGGCCAGGCCGAAGAGGGCAAGGTTGCTGGCGTTCTGCATGGGGTAGGTCACAGGCCGCTGAGGGATCCACTTCACTTCCTGCAGCTTGCCTGCCGCCAGGATGGAGCCGGTGAAGGTGAGGAAGCCAAGCAGGATCTCCGCCACCAGGGCCACGACGATGAAGGGGGCCAGGGCCGCCTCGTTGCGCTGCCCGTAGTACAGGAAAAACTTAGCCGTACCCACCAGGCCCGCCGCCAGACCGCCGAAGGCGTGGGACAGGGCCGTCCGCTGGGGCACCGCCGTAAGGGGCACCTGGGCCAGGGGGTAACCCACGGCGGCACCGAGGGCGAAGGCGCCGAGGATCCACCAGTAGTGCGTGCCACCGGTGGCGATGACGCCGGTCAGGGTGCCGACCACGGCCAGGGCCATGGCCGCCACGCCGGAGAAGACCCCCTTGCGGGCCGTCTGGGGATCGCTCATCCAGCGCAAGGACAGGATGAACAGGGCAGTCGAAACGAGATAGATCAGTTGGACCAGCGTTTCCGCGCTCATGCGGCACTTCCCGCTACCGCGCGCGGTGCGCGCTCCGCATCGCGCCGCTCTGCGAGCTGGAGCCTCCCTGTGCCGCACCCTGCGGGCTTCTCCTTCGGCAAAGTGGCGCTACCTCCATGGGCCACGCGGAATCCGCGCTCCCACTCGGCCTGTGGCCTCGTGGACATGGAGCCTCCCTGCTGCGCGCTCACTTCGCCACCTCTCCACCTAACGCACGCGGTGCGTGCTCCGGCTCGCCACGGCTCGCCGAGGCGGAGCCTCCTTGCTTCTTGAACATCTTCAGCATGCGGTCCGTGATGAGGAAGCCGCTGACGATGTTGGTGGTGGAGCAGAAGATGGCCACGAGTCCCAGGGCCGTGATGTAGCCCGGAGCGTCCTTCCCGGCGGAAACGATGAGGGCGCCCACCACCGCGATGGCGGAGATGGCGTTGGTGAGGCTCATGAGCGGGGTATGCAGTAGCCGCGACACGCGCTGGATAACCATGAACCCGATGAAGGTGGCCAGCATGAAGACGAACAGGGCGCCCATGAAGTCGACCTGCCCGTGTCCGCCTCCGGCCTGAGCCGCGTGGCCCGGTGCCTCGGAATGTGCCGTCTGGATCATCACGCCTTGCCTCCCAATGTCTGGATCAAGCCTTCGGTGGTCTGGATCAACCCTGCAGCGCCTTCTGGGTGGGCCCGTGGACCACCTTGCCCTCGTGGGTCACAGCACAGCCCTTCAGGATGTCGTCCGTCCAATCCAGGTTGAAGCGCTTGGCCTCCTTATCCCAGAAGGCCGTCATGAAGTTCAGGAGGTTGCGCGAGAAGAGCATGCTGGCGTGGGTGGGCAGCGTGGCCGGAAGGTTCAAAAGCGCGATGATCGTCACCCCGCCGACCACCACGGTGGCACCCAGTTTCGACAGGGTGCAGTTGCCACCGCCGTCGGCGCCGAGGTCCACGATCACCGAGCCGGGCTTCATGCTGCTCACGATGGCCTCATCGAGCAGCTTGGGCGCGAAGACCCCGCCAATGAGGGCCGTGGTAATGACCACATCCACCGTGGCGCAGTGGTCCGCCAGCAACTTGGCCTGCCGGGCCTTGTCTTCCGCCGACAGTTCGGTGGCGTAGCCCCCGCCCGCGGCGGCGCCCTGCTGGATGTCGATGCCCACGTACTTGCCGCCCACGGATTCGATCTGCTCCTTCACCTCGGGCCGCACATCCGTGGCCGTGACGCTGGCGCCGAGGCGCTTGGCGGTGGCAATGGCCTGGAGGCCCGCCACGCCGGCGCCGATGACGAACACCTTGGCGGGCAGCGTGGTGCCTGCCGCGGTGATGAACATCGGATAGTACTTCGGCAGTTCCATCGCCCCCAGCAGGACGCCCTTGTAACCCAGGATGTTCGCCTGGCTGGAGAGGGTGTCCATGGCCTGGGCTCGGGTGGTGCGGGGGATACAGTCCGTGGAAAAGACCGTGAGGTTCCGTTCAGCCATCCGCTTGACCGACTCCAGGTTCCGGGTGGGGAAGACCGAGGCCAACAGCATCGCGCCCGGCCTGATGAGATCCACTTCATGGGTGCCGTCCGGGCGGGTCTGGGGAGCATTCACCTTCAAGACGAAGTCCGCTCCACCCAGGAGTGACGCAATGTCCGGTGCCAGGCTCGCGCCCGCGTCCTGATAGGCCTGATCGGGAAAGTGCGCCAGGGCTCCCGCACCCGTTTCCACCGTGACCTCGATCCCGAGTTGGATCAGTTTCTTGCAGGACTCCGGGTCCAGCGCGACGCGGGTCTCGTCCGTCCTGATCTCCCTGGGAACGGCAATCTTCATGGGGCCCTCGAATGGGTAATTCGCAACAATGCAGAGACACTAACATTGATTGTTAATTAACGCTTAATGTTGATTTTTTATGATGTCCTGGTCCGCTGGTTGTTCTCCCGCCTCTTGAACAGGGGCCAAATGCACGCACAAACAAAAGGGCCACCCCTTGGATGGCCCAAGCGTGGGTGGTCCGAAACGATTCGACGGCCCGACCTTCGGGTTCGCAGGGCCCAAGGAATTGAGCGATGGCGAACCTGGAGAAAGCGTTGCTACGCCCTGGCCACACTCCGCTCGTCCGGGACACGCCCGGTAAAGAAGCGCACCAGTCGGGAGGTCGATGCATTTCTCCAGATAACGTTCTCGGCGAGATCCGCCAGGTCATAGAAGCTTCGACCCCGATACACCCATTCCCATCTGTCCAAGCCGTGCCGAACGATAATGTAGTTGCTCCCGATCCAAAAGTGGCCCCCGTTGGCGGTTCTGGAGGTCAGATCCATGATGATTTCTTCCAAAGTCATCGCACACCTCCAAATAATTTCGGGTTGATCTACTGAATAGCCTCAGGTGAACCAGTATTGGTCGCTGGGGCAGTGATGCAACTATTAAATTAATACTTAACATAAATGAATTCAACATCTAGATACTTTGATCTAAGCCCTGATTACCCATTGGAACCCTAGGCAGGGCGAATAAAGGACTTCCCGAGGACCTGTCGCGCGAAAGGACAGCTGCTGC
Organism: Holophagaceae bacterium; assembly: GCA_025361205.1. Classification (GTDB taxonomy): domain Bacteria; phylum Acidobacteriota; class Holophagae; order Holophagales; family Holophagaceae; genus Geothrix. Next base: position 955 of record JANYAS010000095.1, on the reverse strand, counting down.
TCCGGTTCTGAAAGCGGGAAGACGACACCCTCAGTCCTCCCCGACCCCCTGTTTGAGCTTCTCGTAGACCTCCGGCCTGCACAGCAAGTCAAGGTGACTCATTCGATACCCGATCCATTGCCGCGATTCCTGGAAGGGAACGGCGTACGCGCAAGCCGCACTCGACTGGTTCGGACACTCCTGTTGAGGTACCCCACGAGTCGGTAGACAGTTCCGCTTCTCCTATGAATCTCATCGACGAGGTCCTGAAGGTCATAGAAGTATTTGCCCCAGCACTTCCATTCCCACCAGTCCGAGCCATGCAGAACGATGAGGAAAGCGCTTCCTAGCCAGAACCCGCCTCCACTGGCGGTTTTGAGGGTCAGATGCCTGATCATGTCTTCCAGATTCATCATGTGCCTCCAACACGTGGGGATTGACCCATGACAGCCAGAACGGGTTCCTCAGTCAGTGGTGCTACCAAGGGTGGTCAGGTTTCCAACTTCAACAAAAAAATTTTCATAACATCAATTAAATCAATTAGTAGATCAATATGCCTAGATCGAATCCAGGCAATGGATGGCGACAAAACTTGCCCCCTAAGGATAGCCCCATGGGCGGAATTCGTGGTCCCGACTGGCCCACGGCACGCTGCCTCAGCGTCAGCCGCAGGAGTGGATTGGTGACCCCCCCAAAAACCAGTCCAAGAACCCTTTCGGGCTTATGCCCGGGTCCCTGATGAATGATTGGGGGAGCCTTTCCCGTCCCAAGGAAGTCACATAAAGGTGCATTTTGCCGATTGTTTTCTAATTTTCGGAAGTATAGAATTATAACATCATGAGCTACCCCGACCCCACCCTCCAACAATGAGCATTTCGTCGGTGGCGGGACGCGGTTGATGGGGTGGGTAGGCGCGGCGGTGCCCACCGTCGAAATGCGGTGTTGAACAAGCCCGGAGCGGCGAGGGCCGGGATGA
>JANYAS010000047.1 GCA_025361205.1 Holophagaceae bacterium | reverse complement strand
TCGTTTGAGAAGTGGCGATAGGAGTGGTTGCGCAGCCAACCAGAAAGGACATCACAACAACGCATGAAGCCTGAAATAGTCGACTGCTCATTGGACACCTAACTTTGAATTGGACGGCGGTGGATTGGGGATTCAAGTTCGCCTAGTAAGGGCGTGTGGTGGGGCGAGTGGGTGAAGAGGCGGTTCGTATTTGCGATGATTAGGCGAACCATTTACTTCTCTGGTGGGGCACCAACAAACGATACGCCGTGTCATTTCATCTGGATAGAGCTGTTGCGGGAATCCCAAATTCAACTTGATAGGCGAACGGTGAACCTTGGGGAGGACCCAACCTTCAGGCCATTTAGATAGACCGGTGAGAAGCGTATTGGAGGCCTCGAGGCCCAACCAGGCCGGGGCCGGGGCATTCACCCTGGGATAGCCCTCAAATGATTTGATGATTGGCCGTCGGAGAGCGTCCATGTGGGGGAGGAGGGGCCTCATGGTCACGTTGAGCGCCAACTGCATAGAAACACCTGCTGATATCAAAGAGTTGGTGAGCCTATCTACAGAGGAACTCCGCATGCGGTGGATGCAGATCTTCAAACGCTTACTGCCCCCAAATCCTCGTCGGGAGTTCCTCATCGGTTCCCTGGCCTACGAACTCCAGGTCCGAACTCACGGAGCCCTGAAGGCTCGATCTCTCGGTGCCCTGGGCTTGTTTGCGAAGGATCTCGCCAAAGGACTCCAACACCAGACCGAATCGAAGGCCATCCGACCTGGCACCCGGTTGCTGCGCACCTGGCAGGGGGACACCCACGAAGTGCTCGCTCTGGAGAAGGGCTTCTCCTATCGAGGGGAGACCTACGCCAGTCTTTCCGTGATCGCCCGGTGTATCACGGGTGCTCGTTGGTCGGGACCGCTCTTCTTTGGATTGAAGGTTCCCCGTCCCAAGAAGCCTAAGCCTTCCATGGAAGAAGGAGCCTGACTTGGCGACCGAAACGAAGCGGCCCATGCGCTGCGCGATCTACACCCGAAAATCCTCGGAGGAGGGTCTGGAGCAATCCTTCAACTCCCTGGATGCTCAGAAGGAGGCCTGCCTCTCCTACATCCAGAGCCAGAAGCATGAAGGGTGGAAGGCGCTTTCCACCCACTACGACGATGGCGGGTATTCGGGCGGGACCCTGATCCGCCCGGCCATGACCAAACTGCTACAGGACATCTCAGCGGGGAAGGTGGATCTGGTGGTGGTCTACAAGGTAGACGGCTGACGCGATCCCTGGCTGATTTCGCCAAGATCGTGGAAGCCTTCGATGCCAAGGGCGTGTCCTTCGTCTCGGTGACCCAGTCCTTCAACACCAGCACCTCCATGGGAAGGCTGACACTCAATGTGCTGCTCTCCTTCGCCCAGTTCGAACGGGAGGTCACTGGGGAGCGGATCCGGGACAAGATCGCCGCCTCCAAGAAGAAGGGCATGTGGATGGGGGGGATGGTGCCCTTGGGATATGACCTGCAGGATCGGAAACTGCTGGTGAACCCGAAGGAGGCGGCGACGATCCGGACGATCTTTGGCCTCTACCTGGAATTGAAAAGTGTTCGAGCCTTGAAGGCCGCGTTGGATGCCGATGGCGTTCACACTAAGATCCGCTCCGGCGCTCAGGGGAAGCGAACAGGGGGCCTGCCCTGGTTTCGAGGGGCGCTCTACCAGCTGCTCCGGAATCCGATCTACCTGGGCGAGATCCGCCACAAGGACAAGTGCTATCCGGGGGAGCACGAGGCCATCGTGAGCCGGGAGGTTTGGGAATCGGCTCAGAGGATTTTGGCCGATAACGCAGTTCGTCAGGGCCGAGAGGAGGGAGCGAAGTCTCCGAGCCTGCTGGTGGGATGTGTGGTGGATGACCAGGGAAATCGAATGATTCCTTCCCACACCCAGCGTCACAACCGGAGGTATCGGTATTACGTGGCAGTCTCGCCCACGCTGAGTCAGGAGGGCTCATCCAAAGGAGGGCTGCGCATTCCGGCTCATGATTTGGAGGAAGGAGTGTGGGGGCGGCTGAAGCGGTTCCTATCCTCACCGACTGAGTTGCTCAATGCCCTCGGCGATGTGGGCGGTAGGCAGGCTCAGGTGATCCAGGCCGCAGCCAAGGTCGCTCAGGACTGGGAAGGGCAATCGCCTGTGTTCAAGCGGGAGTGGCTGAAGGGGTTTCTGCTGAAGGTGGTGGTGTCGCAGACAGCCCTGACCCTTCAGGTGAATCCAGGAATGCTGCATTCCACAGTCGGTCTGCCTTTGGTCCCAGCCCCAGCCGAATCCATCACCTTGGAATCCAAGTGCCAATTCAAGCGGGGCGGCCGGGGATTACGGTTCGTCATCCCCGGGTCCAACGGAGATGGTCGAGACGCGCATGTGGACAAGCCTCTGATCCAGGCTGTGGCTCGGGGACGGTATTGGCATGACCTGCTGCTTTCCGGTGAGGCGAAGTCCAGGGAAGAGATCGCCAAAACCTACAGGATCTCTGGGCAGCACGTGGCGAGGCTCCTGCCCTTGGCCTGGCTGGCCCCGGACATCGTGGAAGCGATTCTGGATGGGAGGCACCCGAAGGCGCTGACAGTCAAGCGATTGCTGGCCAAACTCCCAATGGATTGGTCGGAGCAGCGCCGGGTCCTAGGTTTCGAGCCAAAGGCTCTCGTTTCCTGATCAATCAAGAATCCACCTACTTTAGGGCCGCCGGAGAGAATCGGGGCCCTGGGGCATTTCTGGGCGGAGATGCACCCTCTCCAGGTGGACTCCCAGGCCCGAAGAGCCGCGCCGTGGGGGCGATTGCTCTAGGGGCCTGGAATTGGTGCTGCAACCGCAGACTTGTTGGCGGAGGGTGAGGGATTCGAACCCCCGAACGCTTTCACATCTCCAGTTTTCAAGACTGGCGCCATCAACCACTCGGCCAACCCTCCGGACTGATCAAAGTCTGCCATGACCAGCCGGGCGACGTCCATTTGGGGCCGAGGGATGCAAAGGGGTCCAGCTGTCCTCAAATCGAGTGGCATGGCGGCTGTTAGCTATCACCTCCGATTGTCTTGAAAACGAGCGCTGTTGCAGGCTCTTCCGGGTTCGAATCCCTCGCCCTCCGCCGGTCCCGTGCACCCCGGAGCCTTTGGACGGGTCTAAACTGGTGCCTGCCCCTTGCTTCCCGGAGCCCCACCGATGCGCCTTCCCCTATCTCTGACCTTTCTCCTATCCCTGGGTTTGACGCTGGCCTGCGGCGGCGGCGGTTCCTCGAGCCGGACCCCGGCTACGGGCAACCTGGCCATCCGGTTCGGGACCGACAGTTTTGCTGGTTACAGCCAGGCCGTGGTGAGCCTCGAGAAGGTGGAGGGCAGCACGGATGGCGCCACTTGGACCCTCCTCGGGAACGTCAAGACCACCTTCGATCTGATGGCCCTCCAGAACGGTCACAGCGCCGTGATCCTCCCTGCCACCACGGTCACGGCCGCGAACTATGGGCAGTTCCGCCTCACCTGGGCCGTGGTGAACTACCAATCCAGCATCCAGCAACCCGCCTACGTGTTCCCCAATGGCGGGGCCGGGCAGGTTCTGACCATGCCTGTCACCACCGTGGTGAGCGGCCCGGTGACCGTGCCGGCCAACGGCAGCGCGAGCGCCCAGATCATGTTGAGCGGCCAGCAGGCCGTGCAGGCGCACGCCGGTGGGAGCTACCTGTTCCAGGCCACGGGCCAGGCCCTGGACCTGGGTGCCTCGGCCCACATTACCGGGCACCTTGGGGACGGGGCGACGCCCCTGGCTGGGGTGGAGGTCTTCGCGGAAAGCGTGGACGGCAGCGGATTGGCCACGGTGCAACGCCGGGCCTTCACGGACGCCTCCGGGAACTACACCCTGGAGGCTCTGCCCACGGGCACGCTCTACTTCGTGGTCGCCCAGCCCGTCGGGTCGACCAGCGCCTATGCGGCGGGGGCGGCCGCACCGGTCAATGCCACGCTGGCCACGGCCTACACCGCCGACCTGGCCTTCAGTGCCCCGCAGACCCCCGGCGCGCTCACGCTCACCATCACGCCCGCCTCCACGGCGGTCCAGGGTACCTGGGGCGAGCTGCGGCAGACCCTCACCACGGGCAGCGTAGGATCCCAGACCCTCATTGTCCGTTCCCAGACCGTGGCCTCGGGCCTGGCCCAGGACCAGGCGGGATTCCTGGGGCTGACCCCGGGCACGTATGGTGTCACGGCCCAGCGCAGTACCGCGGGAGCCGCGCCGGTCAAGAAGACCAGTGCCTCCCAGCTGCTGGTGAGCGCGGGCGGGACTGCGCTGACCACCCTCTCGTATCCCTGAACGAAAAATGCCCGCCAGTCGGCGGGCGTTTTTTCGGTGGCGTGACCGCTAGACGATCTTCTTCATCCAGCCATGAGTGTCGGGGGCGAGGCCGTGCTGGAGGTTCAGCAGGACCTCGCGGAGCTTCGCGGCCACGGGGCCGGTTTCGCCGCGGTTGATGGACCACTCGCCCTGGCGGGACTTCACGTGGCCCACGGGGGTGATGACGGCGGCGGTGCCACAGGCGAAGGCCTCGGTCATGCGGCCATCATTCACGGCAGCGCGCCACTCGTCCACGCTGATCTTGCGCTCTTCGGCGCGGAAGCCCTGCTCGCGGGCCAGCTGCAGGAGGCTGTCGCGGGTGATGCCCGGCAGGAGGGTGCCGGTCAATTCGGGGGTGACGACGACGGTCTCGCCCTTCTCCTGAAAGACGAAGAAGATGTTCATGCCGCCCATCTCCTCGATGAAGGTGCGGTGGACCGCGTCGAGCCACACCACCTGATCGCAGCCCTCGCCCTTGGCCTGGCGCTGGGCCACGAGGCTGGCGGCGTAGTTGCCGGCGCACTTGGCGAAACCGGTGCCGCCGGGCGCGGCGCGGACGTAGTCATCGGAGATCCAGACCGTCACGGGCTTCACGCCGGCGGGGAAGTACGCGCCGCTGGGGCTGGCCATGAGGAGGAAGAGGTACTCGTTGCTGGCGCGCACGCCCAGGGCCGCCTCGGTGGCGATCATGAGGGGCCGCATGTAGAGGCTCTCCCCCACAGCACTGGGCACCCAGGCCTGATCCTGCGTGATGAGGGCCCGGGCGGCCTCGAGGAAGAGGGCCTCGGGCAGCTCGGGCATGGCGAGGCGGGCAGCGGAGGTGTTGAAGCGGCGGGCATTGGCCTCGGGCCGGAAGCAGGCGATGCCGCCATCCGGCTGCTTGTAGGCCTTGAAGCCCTCGAAGATGGCCTGGCCGTAGTGCAGCACCGAGGCAGCGGGATCCATCTCGATGGGTCCGTAGGACTTCAGCACGCCCTGGCCCCAGCCCTGGCCTTCCTTGTAGGGCACCACCACCATGTGGTCCGTGAAGATGTGCCCGAAACCGAGGTGGGTCATGCGCTTGGCCCGCTCCTCGGCCGCGGCCGGGTGGTCGGAGGGGCAGATCTGGATGGGGCTGTTGGTCAGGGAGGGACTCACAGTAGCTCCTTTGGCAAAGGGAAGAATCGGATCAGGCCCGGTGGACCAGGTGACCGAGGCGCGCGATGGCGTCCCGGATAGTCGTGGGGTCGTGGGTGGAAAAGTTCAGGCGGAGGCAGTTGGTGCCCCGACCGTCGGCGAAGAAGAGGGGCCCGGGGGCGAAGCCGAGGCCATGCTGCAAGGCGTCCCGGTGGAGGTCCAGGGCGGAGAATTCCTCCGGCATGACCACCCACAAGTGCATGCCGCCCTTGGGTTCGGACACCTGGGTGCCCAGGGGGAAGTGCTCGGCCAGGGCCTCGACCATGGCGTCCCGGCGCTGCTTGAGGGCCCGGCGCAGGCGGGCCAAATGACGACGGAAGCCACCGGTGTCGAGGAAGCGCGCCACCACCGCCTGCAGCAGGGGGGGCTGGGTGATGGTCTGGACTTCCTGGATGGGCGCCATGCGGCGCAGCAGGTCGTCCTTGGCGATGAGGTAGCCCAGGCGCAGGCCCGCCGCCAGGGACTTGGAGAAACTGCCCAGGTGGATGACGTGATCGGCCCCCTCGAGCCGCCGGAAAGGTGGCAGGGGGTTCCCGGAAAAACGCAGGTCGCCATAGGCGGAGTCGGTCACCAGGATTACGCCGTGGGCCCGCGTCAGGGCCAGGATCCGCTCGCGGCGGGCCTTGGACTGGGTCATGCCCGTGGGGTTGTGGAAGCTGGGCACCGTGAAAAGCATCTTGGCCTCGCCGCGCTGCAGGGCCGAGGCCAGGCGCTCGGGATCCAGGCCCTGGCGATCCACGGGCACGGGCACGGCCTCGCGGCCCAGGGCGCGGATGAGGGCCAGGATGCCCACGTAGCAGGGGCTTTCCACCAGCACGCGGTCGCCGGGCACCGTAAACGATTCCAGGGCCAGGGCGAGGCCGGACTGGGCGCCAGGCAGGGTGCGGATGCCCCAGCCTTCGTCGATGGGCTCGCCCTCCGAGGCCAGCCAGTGGCCCACAGCCTCGAGGTAGGGCGCATAGCCCGCGGGGGCGGAGTAGACCCAGGCTTCGGAACCAAGGTCCTTCAGCACCTGGGCCGTGATCCGGCGGAGCTGCTCGCCCGGCAACAGGTCGGAGGGAATGAAACCGGCCGAGAAGCTGACCAGATGGGCGTCCTGGACCCGCTCCAGGGTCTCGCCCAGCCAAGAGCCCAGCTCGCCGTCATGGACCAGCAGGGGTGAGCCCTCAAAAGGGAACTCGCTGCTGGCCCGCAGGCCCGGGGCCTCCGGCAGCCGCGGCGCCACGAAGCTGCCCCGGCCCTGCACGGTCTGGATCCAACCGGTTCGCTTGAGGCCCGCCAGGGCCTTCAGCACCGTGAGGCGGTGAACCCCCCAGCGCAGGGCCAGCTCGGGCACGGCGGGCAGCCGCGAACCCGGCCGCCATTCGCCCTGTTGAATGAGCGTGCGAAGGCGCCGCTGCAGTTGCAGGTAGAGGGGGCTGGAGGCGCCGGGATCGAGGGTGGGATCAAGAACCATCCCCATCAGGATCGTCCGAAAGGCCCTTCCCATCCAGGAATTGCGACGGATCCCACAGCCTGGAACAGACCATCCAATCGAGGCGGTCAGGATCGGGCCGTTCCCTAGACCACCCTAGACCGGGAATTCACCCTTCCACGCAGTGCCACCGTGGGGCTGAACCTCCAGGAATTCCGCCAGGAGCTCGAGACAACATCGAAGGGTTCCTGCGTTCAACCTTTCCCGCACCCGGGCCATCCATACGGGTGCCCTGGAGGTTCCATGCGTCCTTTTCGTCTCGCCCTCGTCCTGCTGCCCTTGGCCCTCCTGGCGGGCTGCTCGGGCTACACCATCAACCACGACTACGACGTGACCGCCAACTTCAGCCGGTACAAAACCTTCGACTACTACACCTCGAAAAAGGGCACGGGCGGCACCACCAGCCTCATGGACAAGCGTGTGCGGACCTCGGTCGAAAAGGAACTCCAGGCCAAGGGCTTCGCCATGGAGACCAAGGCCGACCCCGACTTCCTCGTGACCTACTACCCCATCGTGCAGGACCGGAAGGTCCGCACAAACGTTCGCATGGGCTGGGGCTGGGGCTACCGGCCCTTCTATGGCGGCGTGAGCACCACCACCAGCCAAGTGCGGCATTACAAGGAAGGCACCATCGTCATCGAGATGGTGGACTTCAAGACCAACCAGATGATCTGGCATGGGGCCGCGGTGGGAGCCCTCACGGGCCTGAGCAGCCCCGAGGACGCGAACGAAGCGGTGCCCAAGGCCGTCCGCGACATCCTGGCCAACTTCCCGCCGAAGTAGGGGCGGCTTGGCCCCTCCGACTGGAGTCACTCGAGCATGGCCGCGATCACCTTGGACTGCTCGATCACGACGATGCGGTGAGCAGTCTCATCGCTGCGCATCCCCGGCGATCCATCTGTCATCCCTTCCATCCCCTTCATCCTGGTTTCAAAAGATTTACAAAGAAGCAAGCCAGGATGCAGGGGATGAAGGGGATAAAGGGGATGCTGAAGCAAACACCTCCGTGGCGCTAAGCTGAAGGTTCGCTATAGGAGCAGCCATGGCCCTGATCACCCTCAAAGGCAATCCCATCCACACCTCCGGCGAACTGCCGAAGGTGGGCGCCACCGCCCCGGCCTACACGCTGGTGCGTACCGACCTGTCCGAAGTTTCCGGCAAGGAACTCGCCGGCCAGCGCGTGGTGCTGAACATCTTCCCCAGCCTGGACACGCCCACCTGCGCCGCCAGCGTGCGGAAATTCAACCTCCGCGCCAACGAGAAGCCCAACACGACGATCCTCTGTGTGAGCGCCGACCTGCCCTTCGCCCAGAAACGCTTTTGTGGCGCCGAGGGCCTGGACAACGTGGTCCCCGCCTCCACCTTCCGCTCGGCGGAGTTCGGTCAGGCCTACGGCGTGACCCTGGTGGACGGCCCCCTCAAGGGTCTGCTGGCCCGCGCCGTGGTCGTGGTGGACGCCGCCGGGAAGGTGCTCTACACCGAGCTTGTCCCCGAGATCGCCCAGGAACCCGACTACAACGCGGCCCTGGCCGTGCTGTAGGCTGCCCTCAAGCATTCGCAAACGGCCCTACGGGGCCGTTTGTGTGTGAAGCCACGGATGAACACGGATAAACACAGGTGCAAGAAGGGCCCTTCTCATCCGTGTGCATCCGGGTTTATCCGTGGCAAAACCCTCTTTACCCGATGCGGTCCATCTTCCGCAGTTCCGGTACCTTCCAGGACGTGAGGGCCACCACCAGCAGCGTCATGCACCCGCCGAAGACCACCGAGGGCACCAGCCCCAGGAGCCGCGCGGCCAAGCCACTCTCGAACGCGCCGATCTCGTTGCTGGACCCGATGAAGACCTGATTCACCGAGGACACGCGGCCCAGCATGTGCTCGGGCGTCACCATCTGCAGGAGGGTGGCCCGGAGCACCACGCTCACGTTGTCCACCGCACCGCTGGCGGCCAGCAGCAGGAGGCTCAGCAGGAAACTGCGGCTGAGGGCGAAGGCGATCATGGCCACACCGAAAGCGGCCACGCAGACCAGCAGGGTGCGCCCGGCCTGCCGCAGGGGCGGCAGGTGGGCCAGGGTGAGGCCCATGAGTACGGAACCCACGGCCGGCGCGGCCCGCAGCGCGCCGAGCCCCTGGGGACCGACCATCAGGATCTCCTTGGCGAAGATGGGGAGCACCGCCACCGCCCCACCGAAGAGCACAGCAAAGAGGTCGAGGCTGATGGCCCCCAGCAGGAGGCGCTGGGCGAACACGAAGCGCAAACCCTCCGCAAGGCTCTGAAGGACGGAGCCCATGCGAGGTATCGAGGGGCGGGGAAGATAGCGGATGAAGAACAGGCCCAGGAGCCCTCCGGCCATCAGCACCATCACCAGGAAATGGGCCACCACTGGGCCGCGCCAGGCGTAGACCAGGCCGCCCAAGGCGGGCCCCAGCACCATGCCCGAATGGAAGACGGCCACGCGCCAGGTGGAGCCATTTGCGTAGAGAGCCTTGGGCAGCAGATCCGTCCCCAGGGCCATGTTGGCGGGGCGGTAGAAGGCCCGCACCACGCCCGTGAGGAAGATGATCCCGTAGATGGGCCAGACCGCCCGAGCCAGGGGCCCGCCCTGAAAGCGCCAGGTGAAGGCCCAAAGCAACGCCGAGCAGAAGGCCAGGCCCAGGGTGCTCGCCATGCTGATACGCAGCCGATTCACCCGATCCGCCGCATGGCCGCCGAAGAGGACCAGCGCCAGGAAGGGGAGCGCCTCGGATAGGCCCACCAGGCCCAGGGCCAGAGCATCTCCCGTACGGTTGTAGACCTGCCAGCCCACCACCACACCCTGCATCTGCAGCCCCAGGGTGGCGAGCCCCAAAGACGCGATGAACCAGCGATAGTTCCCGTCCCTCAGGGCCGCATAGGGATCGTGCGGAACCGCGGCCCCATCCACAGGGCTCACTCGTACCTGAGGGCGTCGATGACATTCAGCTTGGCGGCCTTCAGCGCGGGCAGGAATCCTGCGGCCACGCCCACCAGTCCAGAGAAGCCGAGGCCCAGCGCCACGGCCCAGGATTCCGTCACGGCGGGGATCTGGAATTTCTGCAGGATGTAGACGGAACTGTAGGCGAACCCGATGCCGATGATGCCCCCGAGCAGGGACAGCACCACGGCCTCGATGAGGAATTGCCACAGGACGCTGCGCCGGGTGGCGCCCAGGGCGCGGCGAATGCCGATCTCCCGGGTGCGCTCGGTGACGCTCACCAGCATGATGTTGGAGATGCCGATGCCGCCCACCACGAGGGAGATGCTCGCCGCCACGGCAAGCAGCGCGGTGAGGATGCTCGCCTGCTGGGTCTGCATCTGGACGATGTCGTCCTGCTTGCGGATCTGGAAGGGATCGTCATCCTTGGGGGCCACCTTCATGCGCTGGCGGATGAGGGCGGTGACCTCAGCCTGGGCCTGATCGGCCTTGCCCTCCTGGGCGCTCACCATGATGCGCTGGATCTTATCCCGGCCCATGATCTTGCGCATGACGGTGGTGTAGGGCGCCACGATGAGGTCGTCCTGATCGCCCCACATGCCCGCGCCCTTCTTCTCGAGCACGCCCACGATCTGGAAGGGCAGCGGGCCCACACGCACCGTCAGGCCCACCGGGTCCTCGCCATTGGGGAACAGGTTGTCCTTCACGGTCTGGCCGATGACGCAGACCTTGGCCAGGCCGCGCACCTCTGAGTCCGTGAAAAACCGGCCGCTCTCGACCTCCCAACCGCGAATGGCAAGGAACTCCGGGCCGGTGCCCTGGACCTGGGTCACATAGTTGCTGTTCTGGAAAATGATCGGCCGGGTGGTCTGAACCTGCTGGGTCGCGGCCACCACGCTGCTCTCCGAGAGCTCCTGCTGGATCAATGCAACGTCACTTTCCAGCAGGATATCGGCACTGCCCATGGCCGAGGGGCCGAAGCGGTTGCCGCCGCTGCCGGGGAAAATGGTCAGCATGTTGGAGCCCATGTTCTGGATCAGGGCGATGGAGGCGCGCTTGGAACCCTCGCCGATGCCGATCATGGTGATGACCGCGCCCACGCCCACGATGATGCCGAGCATGGTCAGGAACGCGCGGGTCTTGTTCCGCGTGATGGCGAATAGGGCGAGCTTCAGGAACTCAAACCAGGCCATACATCACCCCCCTGCCGAGCCCGAGAGATTGCAACGGGGCCTCGCGTATTGCCAAAGGCGATACCGAGAATAGGGCGAGCTTGATGAACTCCAGGACCTGCATCGAACCCCCGGGCTAACGCCGACCGCCCTGACCAGGGGCGCCGGTCAGCGGGGCTGGACCGGAGGCGCCCGTCTTGGTGCTTTCCACACCGATCAGGACCTGCATGCCCTCCTGGATGCCTTCGCCGGTCACCTCGGTGAACTGGCCATCGGTGATGCCGATCTTCACGGCGATGGCCTTGGGCTTTCCAGCCTCCAGCACCCAGACCCGGTCCTCGCGCCGAACGATCGTCCCGCCCTTGCTCCCGGTCCCGCTCTGGGCCCCCGGTCGGGGGCCGCCCCCCATCATCATGGGCTGTCCCAATCGAGGTCCATCGGCCTTCTTCTCATCCTTGATGAAGGCGGCGGGGTTGAACCGGAGGGCCGAGTTCGACACCCGCAGCACCTCCTTGCGCTGGTTGGTGATGATGGTGACGTTGGCGGTCATGCCGGGCCGCAGGGCGAGAGAACCCGTGAACTTGGGGCCCCCGAGCAGGCTGGCGCCGCCGGGAATGCGGGCCAGGGCTAGGCGGTCCCCATTCGAAGGGGTCGTGGCCGTGGCCATGATGGACCGGCCGGTCTGGGGTTGGGCCGTGCGTTCCTTGAACCGCTTTAGGAAGGCCTCCTTGGTGACCCCTTGGGCCGCCATGCGGTCCTTCATGCGCTCCCAGGCCTTCTCGGGATCGGCAGCCGCCGCCTCGGGCTTTCCGTGGCGTTGACCAGGCGCCTTTCCGCCAGTAGCAGGCTGCCCGCCATCGCCTTCGGCGCCGGGGAGCGGCTCGTTGGGGACGATCATCTCCACCACGTAGGTCACCACATTCTGGGTCGTCACGGGCTCCTGGCGCACCAGGCTGACCGTGGCCACGAACTGCTTGTCGGGCAGGCTGTCCACCGTGAACATGGCCCGCTGCCCGACCTTCACATCATCGATGTCGGACTCTCCGATGGAGACCTGCACCTTCATCTGGGAGAGGTCCTGGGCGATCTGGAACAGGTTGGGGGTGCTGAAGCTGGCGGCCACGGTCTGGCCCACGTCCGCCAGACGGGAGATGACCACTCCGTCCACGGGTGCGGTGATGTCGCAGTAGTCGCGATTGGCCTTGGCCCGAGCCAGGGAGGCCTTGGCGGATTCGAGGTTTCCCTTGGCGTTCTTCAGCGCTGTGTCCTTGGTTTCGAGATCCTGCTGGGCCAGCAGCTTATCCGCGGCCAGTCGCTTGGCGCGCTCATCGTCGGCCCTGGCGAAGTCGTAGGCGGCCTGGGCCCGGAGCAGGCTGGCCTGGGCGTCCTGAAGCTGGGTGTCAGACACCGTGGGATCGATCTGGGCAATGAGCTGCCCCTTCTTCACAATGCTGTTGTAGTCCACGTAGAGGGCCGAGATCACGCCGGACACCTGGGTGCCCACGGCGACCTGCACCACGGGGCTCACTGAACCCGTGGCGTTAATGCGCTGGGTGATGTTGCCTTTGTCGAGCTTGCCCAGGCGCCACTTCACCTCGTCCTTGGGCCGGGTCAGGACATAGACTGTCCCCCCCACTACGACAGCCACGCCAATGCCAAGACCGATCCACTTGTTCCGCTTCATGGCACCGCGCTCCACATGTCAAGGGGCCGGATAACGCTCAGCCCTGGCCCGATCTTCAACCTTCGCATAACGATGTGTTGACCGCCACTTCAGGTTCCCGGTTGAGGCCTTATTTCCCGAATCAGCGAATCAACCCGAGGCCATCCACCAGCGCGCGTCGGGCGAAGCCGTCCGCCAGGAAGGTCTGGAGGAAACCCCCCGCCAGCACGATGGCCGCACAGACCAGCACGGTGGCCCCAGCCAGGGGGGCATGGACCTCCGGGCGGTCCGAGGCCAGGCGCTCGGCCTCGACGCTGGGGGCCTGCAGAAAGAGGGCCACCAGGAAGCGCAGGTAGTAATAGGCCGACACCAGACTGGCCAGCACGCCGAGGATGGCCATGCCCACATGGCCGGTGGCGACCAGCTCGCGGAAGATCATGTACTTGCCGTAGAACCCACCCATGGGGGGGATCCCGGCGAGGCTGAGCATGAAGATCGCGGCCGCGATGCCCATGGCGGGCCGCTTCCAGCCCAGGCCCCGGAGGTCGTCGAAGGTCGTCCGCTCACCCACCAGGCCGACGGCCGTCAGCAGGCCGAAGGCGCCCATGTTCATGGCCAGGTAGATGACGAGGTAGTACAGCACGCCGTTGTAGGCGGCGGGGGTGCCCGCCACGAAGCCCAGCAGCAGGTAGCCCGCGTGGCTGATGCTGGAATAAGCCAGCATGCGCTTCACGTTGGTCTGGACCAGGGCCGTGAGGTTGCCGACGACCAGGGTGGCCACGGCCAGCACGGCGATCACGGACTGCATCTTCACACCCAGGTTGCCCAGGGGCGCGAAACTGCCCCCGAAGATGCGCAGCAGGGCGATGAGGGCCACGCCCTTGGTGGCCACGGACATGAACCCGGCGATGGGATGGGGCGAGGCCTCGTAGGCGTCCGGCGTCCACTGGTGGAAGGGCACGGCGGAGACCTTGAACAGGAAGCCCAGCAACATCAGGGCGGCGCCAACCAGCACCAGGGGATCCGTGGCCAAGCCTTGGGCCTTGAGCGTGAAGGCCGCGGCGCTGAGGTCCAGGGTGCCGCTCAGGCCGTAGATCAGCACGCCGCCCATGAGGAAGCAGCTGGAAGCCACGGCGCCTGTGAGGAAGTACTTCATGCCGCCTTCGGCGCTTTCGGGCCGGGCCCGCACCGTGCCCACCAGGGCGTAAAGGGGCAGGCTGAAGAGCTCGAGGCCCAGGAACAGCACCACGAAATGATTGGTGGAGGCGAAGAGCATCATGCCCGTCACCGAGAAGAGCAGCAGGGAAAGGGTCTCGCCCTTCACCCAGCCTTCCTGGTGGAAGTGATCCCAGCTCTGGAGGATGGTCATGGCCGCGGCCACCAGCACAAAGATGCCCGTGAACTGGGCCAGGCGGTCCATGCGCAGCTGGAAGAAGCTGGGCTGGGCGCCGGTCTTCCACAGATCGGTCAGGTACCAGAAGCTGGCGCCCACGGCCAGCAGGGCCGTGCCGTACATCACGGCGCGGATCCATTTCGCCGTGGTCTGGTCCTTGTCCAGGGCCATGAGGGGAATCAGGCAGGCGCCCAGGGCTGGAAGAATCAGCGGCAGCAGGGCCGCCCACTGACTGGGGGTGAGGCTCATCGGTGCACCTCGTGGGCGGCGGGGGCTGGCGTTTCGTGGCCCGGGCCCGGGGCTGCGTCATGGGCCGCCGTATCCGCAGCTGGCGCTTCATGCACGGCGGGCTTCAGGACGAAGGTCCGGATGGCGGGGGCCTTGGCGTCTTGCAGGAGCGCCACCACGGGCGCTTCGCTGACGGCCACGAAGGTCCGTGGATGGATGCCCATCCAGAGGATCAGCACCACGATGGGCAGCATGACGGCGATCTCGCGGGCATTCAGGTCGGTGTGCAGGTGGTGGGTGCCGCAGTCCGCGTCCTTGTTCTCGGGGCCCCAGAAGACCCGCTTGAACATCCAGAGCATGTAGACCGCGCCCAGCACCACGCCCGAGGTGGCCACGGAAGCATAGATGCGACCCCAGCCAAACCCGGAGAGGAAGGCGCCGTTCAGGATCCAGAACTCGCCCACGAACCCGTTGGTGAGGGGCAGGCCGATGGAGCTCAACGTGACGATGAGGAAAAAGGTCGTGAAGATGGGCATCTTCACGGCCACGCCGCCGAAGTCGGCGATCATGCGAGTGTGGGCCCGGTCGTAGAGCATGCCGACCAGGAGGAAGAGCGCGCCGGTGCTGATGCCGTGGTTGAGCATCTGCAGCATGGCGCCCTGGGTGCCGATCACGGTGAAGGAGGCGAGGCCCAGCATCACGAAGCCCATATGGCTTACGGACGAGTAGGCCACCAGCTTCTTGATGTCGCGCTGCACCATGGCCACCAGCGCGCCGTAGACGATGGCGATGACACTCAGCAGGGCCAGGGGCTTGGCGTAGTGCATGGCCGCGGCCGGGAACATGGGAATGGCAAAGCGGATGAAGCCGTATCCGCCCAGTTTCAGGAGCACGCCGGCGAGGATGACCGAGCCCGCCGTGGGCGCCTGGACGTGAGCGTCCGGCAGCCAGGTATGCAACGGAAAGAGGGGCACCTTGATGGCGAAGGCCACGGCGAAGGCGATGAACAGCCAGCACTGGACGTCAAAGGGCAGCGCAGAGGCGGCCTGACTCATCACCGCAGGGTTGAAGCCACCGGCCTTGTTGGCAAGGTAGAGCAGCGCCACCAGCCAGAGCAGCGAACCGCTCAGGGTGTAGAGGAAGAACTTGTTGGCGGCATAGCGGCGCTCGTCGCCGCCCCAGATCCCGATCATGAAATACATCGGGATGAGCATGCCCTCCCAGAACAGGTAGAAGAAGAACAGGTCCTGGGCCATCAGGGCGCCCAGCATGCCCGTCTCCAGCAGGAGGAACATGGCCGCGAAGGTGCCGAGGCGGTCCTTAATGCTCTCCCAGGTGCCCAGCATGGTGAGGGGGACCAGGAAGGTCGTGAGCAACACCAGCCAGAGGTTCAGGCCGTCCACAGTAAGGGCGTAGTCCACCGGCAGGCCCACCAGGGTGAACCAGGGCGCCTGCTCGGCGACGGTGGTTGCACCGGCGCCGCTGTGCCCCAGCAGCCAGGCGAGGCTGAGGACCAAGACGGCCAGGGCACCCATGAACCCGAGCAGGCGGGAGAGGCGGCCGAGGGTGTTGGGCAGCGCCAGGATCAGGAGGCCCAGGAGCGCCGGCGCGAAGACCAGAAAGGTGAGGGGGTGGGAGTTCAGCCAGGTCATCGCCCCACCTACTTCAGGAAAACATAGAGGAGGATCGCGCCGCCCAGCGCCATGCTCAGGGCATAGTTGCGGACCCGGCCGGTCTGGAAGAGGGCCGTAAAGTCGCCGAAGACCCGGGCCAGCGCGCCCGGCAGGTTCACGCCGACGCCGTCGATGAGGATCACATCGAAGAGCTTCCAGAGCACGTTGCCGAACCAGCGGATGGGCCGCAGCAGGTAGAGCTCGACCCCCTCGTCCACGTAGTACTTATTCAACAGCAGCCGGTGGAGGAAGGGGAACTTCGCCGCGCGGGCTTCACTCACGGCCAGACCGTCCTTGTAGCTGAAGTAGCCGAAGGCGGCGAAGCCCAGACCCAGCAGGGTGGAGATGGAAGCCAGGACCCAGGCCAGCGGGTGGCTGCCGTGCTCGCCGTGGGCGGCATGCAGCTGCCCATAGGTGGTGGCGGGGGTGAGCCAGGCTTCGATGGTGAAGTCGCCTCCGAAGGCCTTGGGCCAACCCAGCCAGACGGCCAGCACCGTGCCCAGGGCCAGCAGCGCCAGGGGCAGGGTCATGCTGGTGGGGCTCTCGTGCGCGTGGTCGTGGGCGTGGGGGTCCCGCGCTTTGCCAAGGAAGGTCAGCGTGAAGAGGCGCAGCATGTAGAAGGCCGTGCAGCAGGCGGCAAGGACACCGATGGCCCACAGGGCGGGGCTCTTTAGGTAGGCGAGGTAGAGGATCTCGTCCTTGCTGGCGAAGCCAGAGGTGCCCGGGAAGCCGATGATGGCGAGGGTGGCCACCAGCATCGTCCAGAAGGTGATGGGCATCTTGGCCTTCAGGCCGCCCATCTTGAAGAGGTCCTGTTCGTGATGCATGGCAAGAATCACGCTGCCGGCACCAAGGAAGAGGAGGGCCTTGAACCAGGCGTGGGTGAAGACGTGGAAGAAGCCGGCGGCGAAGCCCGAGGCGCCCAGACCCAGGAACATGTACCCCAGCTGGGAGATGGTGGAGTAGGCGAGGACCTTCTTGATGTCCCGCTGCACCAGGCCGATGGTGGCGGCGAAGAGCGCCGTGCCCGCGCCCACCCAGGCGACGACGTCCATGGTGATGGGGGTCAGTGTGAACACCGGGGCCAGGCGGCAGATCATATAGATGCCGCTGGTCACCATGGTGGCCGCATGGATGAGGGCGCTGACGGGGGTCGGGCCCGCCATGGCGTCCGGCAGCCAGAGGTAGAGGGGGAGCTGGGCACTCTTGCCCGTGGCCCCCACGAAGAGCATGAGGGTGGCGAAGGTGAGGACGCCGAAGCCCACCTCCGGGGCCAGGTGCCCGGCCTGGGTGAGGATGTCTGAGATGGTGAAGGTGCCGAATCCGGCGAACAGCACCATCATGCCGATGGCCACGCCCACGTCGCCCACACGATTCATCAAGAAGGCCTTCAACCCGGCGGCCGGCGCGAAATCCGTTTCGAAGTAGTAGCCGATCAACAGGTAGGAGCAGAGGCCGACGCCCTCCCAGCCCACGAACATCAGCACCAGGCTGGAGCCCAGCACCAGCGTGAGCATGAAGAACACGAAGAGGTTCATGTAGCTGAAGAACCGTGCGTAGCCTTCGTCCTCGTGCATGTAGCCCACCGAGTAGAGGTGGATGAGGAAGCCGATGCCCGTGACGATCAGCATCATGGTGCCGCTGAGGGGATCAATCACCATGCCGAAGGGCACTTGAAGCGATCCGGTGGCCATCCACTCGCCGTAGTTCAGGACGAGCCGGTGGTCGGGCATGCCCTTCATGACGAAGAAGGCCGAGATCCCCAACAGCAGGGAGACGAACACGACGCCGAGGCCCACGAAGGTGACGGCGCTCTTGCCGACACGCTTGCCCAGCAGGCCGTTGAAGGCCGCACCCAGCAGGGGGAGGATCGGAATGAGCCAGAAGTACTTGTTCATCGCACCCTCACTGCTTCAGGCTGGAGGCCCGGTCCGAGTCGGTCGTGTCCCGGTGACGGTAGAGGCCGATGACCAGCGCCAGGCCGATGGCCGCTTCGCAGGCGGCCACGGCGATGATGAAGAGGTAGAACACCGTGGCCTGGGCATCGCCGCCGCGGAACCGGGCGAAGGCCAGGAGCGCCACGTTGGCGGCGTTGAGCATCAGCTCCACGCCCATGAACTGCATGAGCAGGGTGCGACGCAGCAGCACGGTGGCCAAGCCGATAGAGAACAAGAGAAGGGCCACGACCAGGTACCCCTGGAGGCCGCCGCGGAGGATCGCGTCCATGCCGGTCATCGCTGGCTCCTCACAGGTTCCTCTTGGTCAGCGCCACGGCGCCGATCATGGCCGCCAGTAGCAGGAGACCCGCCACTTCGAAGCCCAGCAGGTGCTCGGCGAACAGGACGGTGCCAACCTGCTGGAGGTTCATCGCGCCGGGAACGGATGCCCCCGAGGCGGCCAAGGCTTTCAGTCCGCCGGAGGCCATCACGAGCTTCACGGAGCCGAGGGCGAGGGCTGCGACCATCGCCACCGAGACCCACCGCTGGATGGGCCGGGCGACCCGCGCCTTCTCCTCCTCGTGGCTGTTCAGCATCATGATCACGAAGAGCACCAGCACCATGATGGCGCCGGTGTAGACGATGATTTGAAGCGCCGCCGCCACCGGGTTGGCCAGCAGGACGAAGAGGCCTGCCACGCCGAAGAAGGCC
>JANYAS010000130.1 GCA_025361205.1 Holophagaceae bacterium | reverse complement strand
GATCTCCTTGGCGACGGTGACGCCGTCCTTGGTCATGAGCGGGGAGCCGAACTTCTTCTCGATGAGGACGTTGCGGCCTTTGGGGCCGAGGGTGACCTGCACCGCGTCGGCGAGCTTGTTCACGCCGCGCAGGATCGCCTGGCGGGCATCTTCGGCATAGATGATGGACTTAGCCATGTGTGTCTCCGTGATGGGAATGGTCGGATTTTTTAGGAGTGGAGTCTGTTTAGCTCATGATCGCCAGGATCTCGTCCTCGCGCACGATGACGTGGTCCACGCCGTCGATCTTCACTTCGGTGCCGCTGTATTTGCCGATGAGCACCTTCTGGCCAGCCTTCACGGACATGGGGTTGCGGGTGCCGTTGTCGTTGATTTTGCCCTCACCCACAGCCACCACTTCAGCCTCCATGGGCTTCTCCTTGGCGGTGTCAGGGATGATGATGCCGCCCTTGACGGTTTCGGCGGGGTCGACGCGCTTGAGCACAACGCGGTCGGAAAGGGGCTTGATGGCCATGGGACCTCCTCTGAAAGGGAAACAAGGACTGGAGAAGCTGTTAGCACTCACCAACAGCGAGTGCCAAAATTTTCCATCCAGCCCAGCCCCAGGTCAAGGGGAATTTCCAAAGGAGAGGTGAAATATTAGTAATTTGAGGTAGATTTTATGCTTTGAATTATGAAACCGGGAAAGCATCGGCACATTCCGGATAGCGGTGTAGCCTCGAAAGATGGAACCTCTGTCGACCCTCCGCGAGCTACAAACCACCTTGGACTACCTGGGCACCATCCATCGCGAGCTGTCGTCCCTTCCCCCGGACCTTGGCGCCCTCGACACCCGAGTCAAGACCGCCGAGAAGCAGATCGCCGAAAAAACCAAGGCCCTCGATACCGCCCGCGCTTCGATCCAGGTCAAGTTGAAGGAGATGGTGCAGGCCCAGAAGGATGAGGATCGCGCCCGGGGCGCAGTGAAGACCACCAGCCAGAAGGTGCAGTACACCGCCGCCATCCGCGAACTGGACGAAAAGGAGCGCCTCAAGGCCGCCGTCGTCCGGCCCCTCAAGATCCTCGAGGCCGGGGCCCTGGCCCTAGAAAAGGCCCTGGCGATTCTGGAGTCTGATCGCGTGGCGGCCCAAACGCAATTCGATGAACTCTACGCCATCTTCCTGGATGAACATTCCAACCAGGTGGAGGGTCGCAAGACGCTAAAGGCCAAGCAGGCCAAGCTGGAGGCGAAGCTGCCGTCGGCGGAGATTGCCCGTTTTCACCGCCTCGCCGCCGCTCGGCATGGCAAGGTCGTGGTGCTCGTGGAGAACGGCGCATGCACAGGCTGCAACATGAAACTCCGCAGCCCCCTGCTCTTCGAGCTGAAGGAAGCCAAGACCCTCGTCACCTGTGAATGCTGCCAGCGGGTCCTGTTCCTTCCGTGAGCCTGCAGGACCGTCTTGTCGCGCTGAGGGCCCGCATCCAGCGCGCCTGCGACACTGCGGACCGGGACCCGGCGAGCCTCGAGCTGCTGCCGGTCTCCAAGAAACACCCGCTGTCCCTCATTCGCGAAGCCGCCAGCCTGGGGTTCATGCGCTTTGGGGAGAACTACGTACAAGAGGGGGCCGACAAGGCCGAGGCCGCACCCGACCTCGCCTTTGTCCTGCTGGGCCCCCTGCAACGCAACAAGGCCAAACCGGCCCTCCAGCACTTTCGCGAGATCCAGAGCCTCGACCGCCCCGAACTCGCCGAGCGGCTCCGCCACCTTGCGGAAGAACTCGACGTGGTCTGCCCCGTGTGGATCCAGGTGGACCTCTGGGACGAGGCCACCAAACTGGGAGGCTGCACCGAAGCCGCCCTGCCCGCACTGATCGCGGCCCTGGACGGGGACGCTCGGCTCCCCCTGAGGGGTCTCATGGCCATTCCGCCTCCCGAGAACGAGGCCGCCTTCGCCCAATTGGCGGAGTTGCGCGAACGGCTGCAGCAGGAGCTCGGCCACCCCCTGAAACTCAGCATGGGCATGAGCGACGACCTGGAGGTCGCCATAGCCGCCGGCACTGATCAGATCCGCATCGGCACCGCCTTCTTTGGAGAGCGGCAGTACTGATCTTCACAAAGGCCCCTTTTCACCACCCGAGGCTCCAACATGACCACGCTCCAGACCGCCACCGTCACGCTGCCCGTCTCTGCGGACGTGCTGTACGCCTTTCTTTCTGATCTGTCGAAACATCGCGCTTTCCTGGAACCGGTGGCGCTGGGTTTCACCGGCGCAGCCGACTGGCACAGGTACGTCATTGAAGTCATGGGCATGAAGGTGCCCCAAGAAATGGTGGTAAAAGAGCGTGTGCCCGGCGTCCGCGTGGTACTGGTGCCCGGTGCGAAGAAGCTGTTTGACCATGAGTTGCGCTACCAGATCACCGCCACCGCGGAGGGCTGCACGCTTCGTATGGTGGATGAGGCCGACATCCCCATGATGATGGCCATGATGGGCGCTGAGAAACTCCTGCAGGGCCAGCTGGACAGCGCATTGGTCCGCATCCAGGAACTCGCCGGGGAAGGCAAACTCGCCTGAACGATAGGTCAAACCAAGGCCACCGGAAAAGCCTTAACCGGTGATGAACAGTGATGGACGGTGATAGGAAAGACCTAGCCCCAGCTTTTCATCACTGTCCATCACTGTTTATCACCGGTTGAACAGCCTTTCGTTTTTTCATTTCGTCATGAAAGGATTCATTCCGTCACGGCATGTCCAGGTATCGGGCCGCTGATTCGCCCGTCATCCACTCGGAGGTTCCATGCGCCCCGCCCTGCTGCTCGCCGCTCTACCCTCGCTCCTGCTCGCCCAAGAGATCGGTACCACGCTGAAGGACCAGAAGGCCCTGGCGGTGACGATCTACAACGACAACCTGGCCCTGGTGAAAGACACCCGGGAGGTGCGCCTGCCCAAGGGCGAGGCCCGACTGGCCTTCCAGGAAGTGTCTGCCCAGATCCGGCCCGAGACCGCGCTGCTGCGCAACCTGACGACACCCAGGGAGTTTTGGGTGAGTGAACAAAACTTCGACTTCGACCTGCTCACACCCCAGAAGCTGCTGGAGAAGTACGTGGGAGAGAAGGTGACCGTGGTACGCAGCGTGCCCAACGGGGACGGCGCCGGGTCTAAAGAGTTCCGCGAGGAGGCCACGGTGCTGGCCACCAATAACGGCACGGTGCTGCAATTCGCCGATCGCATCGAAACCAGCGCCCCCGGGCGGATTGTCTTCCCCAAGGTGCCGGGCAACCTGCGGGCCCGACCCACCCTGGTCATCAGCCTCCACAGCGGCGCCGAGAAGAGCCAGCAGCTGGAACTGAGCTACCTCACGGGCGGTCTCTCCTGGCGGGCCGACTACGTGGCCAATCTGTCGGCGGACGAAAAGACCCTGGACCTGAGCGGCTGGGTGACCCTCACCAACCAGAGCGGTGCCGCCTACCCCAATGCCACCCTGCAGCTGGTGGCGGGGGATGTGAACCGGGCCCAGCAGCGCCCCCAGCGGGCCTATGGCGTGGTCGGAGGCCTGGCCATGGCCAAGGCCGCCCCACCCGAGATGAAAGAGGAAGGCCTCTTCGACTACCACCTCTACACCCTGGACCGCCCCACCACCCTGGCCGTGAACCAGACCAAGCAGGTGGCCCTGCTCAGCGCCAGTGGCGTGCCCATTCGCAAGGACTATCTGGTGCAGGGCCAGACCTATTACTACTCCGGCAGCTACGGCGATCTGGGCGACAAGCAGAAAGTGGGCATCTTCGTCGAATTCGACAACAAGGAAGCCAGCCGCCTGGGCATACCCCTGCCCAAAGGCATCCTCCGCGTCTACAAACGCGACAGCGAGGGCCGCGCCCAGTTCGTGGGCGAGGACAACGTAGACCACACGCCCAAGAACGAACTCGTGCGCTTGAAGCTGGGTGAGGCCTTCGACGTCTCCGCCAAACGCAAGCAGACCGACTACAAGAGCCTGGGCCGCCAGGGCAAGTTCGGCAACGTCCACGAAAGCGCCTTCGAGATCGAGTTGAGGAACGCCAAAAAGGAGGCCGTCACCGTGAGCGTGCTGGAGCCCCTGCCCGGCGACTGGGAGTTGATCCAGCAGAGCCACCCCCACACCAAGGAAGCCGCCGGGACAGCGAAATTCAAGGTGACCGTGCCCGCCGAGGGCAGCGCTACCCTGACGTACCGGGTACGGGTGCGGTGGTAGGGGCATCCTCGTCTGGAGTCTGGACCCTGGACCCATAATCCGCGCCATACTGACCCCCCATGCCCCTCCCCGCCCGCTTCCTTGCCCGCCTGCGCCGCCTGCCGCTGCGTCTGCGCGGCCGCTTGGGCGGTGGCACGGAAGGCCTGCATCCATCCAAGTTCAAGGGCGCCGGGCTCACCTTCGTGGAGAACCGGCCCTACGTGCCCGGGGATGACCCACGCTTCATCAACTGGCCCCTGACGGCCCGCGCGGGCGAGCCGATCATGAAACGGTTCGAGAGTAGCCGGGACTTGGTGCTGTGGCTGGTGGTGGATCCCTCGCCCTCCATGTTCCTGGGCGATCCCGTCTCGCCCCTGCGCTGGGCGCTGGAGCTGTGCGGCACGGCCAACGCCACGCTCCAGGCCACCGGCGACCGGATTGGCCTGGTGGTGCCGGGGGATGGGCGCACTCCCGCCCTGCGCATCGCACCCAAGCGCGGACGGATCCACGGCCTGCGCATCCTGGAAACGCTGGCGGAGCGGGGCCCGTCTATCCCCACGGAAGCCTCCTGGCGCGAAGCCATTGGCCACTGGGGTCAGCACGGCAAGGATCACCGACTTTGGCTCTTCAGCAATGGCTCGGGGTTGCAGGGTCTCGCGCCGCTGCTGAAACCCCTGGCCACCCGTCACCGCATCGTATGGTTCCAGCCAGATACCCCGGGGAGGCCGAAGGCCATGTCCTGGCCCGATCCCGGCTTCACCCCTGCCATCGAGCGCCAGCGCTGGGATCTGCTGGAGGACCCCGTGGTGAAGCTGAGCACCTGGCTGCGGGCGGGGGGGGCGTGAGCGTCGGGGTGGGTTCCTCCCTGCGTCCGTTCTGGCTCGGATTTCGCACGCGAACTCCGAGCTGTAAAAAAACGGTGGTCCTGCTGATGTCGGGGGCGCTGTTTGCATGGGGCGCGCCCCTGTGGAAGGCCCCGGCCCGCCTGACGCTTGGCGACTTGCAGGTGCTGGAACTGCGGGAGGCGGATCCGGCGCTGCCGGCCCTGCCCCGGCCCACGGTGGAGGATCGCCTGGGGCCGCTGCGCCTACGCTCCATGGAGCCCCTTCCGGACGGCCGGGGCTGGCGCTTTCAGGTGCAGGCCCTGACGCCGGGTCCGGTGCTGATCCCCGCCCTGGATCTCGGCAACGGCCAGCGGGCCCCGGAATTGCGGTTGGACGTGCCGCGCACCATCCCCTTTGGTGGGCCGTGGATGGGCTTCGGCGGGGGGAACGACGACCGCCTGCCCTTCCTGCCCTTTCCCTGGGCCTGGGCCAGCCTGCTGCTGCTACCGCCCCTGGCGCTCTTGGGCTGGATCCTCCGCCGCTGGCGGCAGGGCTCCGCCGGGCGCCGCCTGCGCCATGCGGTCCACGCCTTCCGCCGCCATTGGCCCCCGACGACCCGGGATCGTGCCGGGCTGGATGCCGCCCACAGCCTAGGCCGTGACCTGCTGGCCGCGCGCTTTGGCGAGACCGCTCGCACGTGGGGCCCGGTGGAGTTCCAGGCTCGCGACCTCGGTCCCTGGGACCAGTGGGCGCGCAGCCTCGACGCCGCCCGCTTTGGCCACACGGAACCGCCCTTTCCCGCGCCGGAGCCGCTGGTGACGGCCCTCCGTGCCGCCCCTAAAACCGGGGGCCGAGCGTGATCGCGCTACGCCATCCCCTGCTGCTCCTGCTGGCCCTGCCGCTGCTGGTCTGGGCCTGGCGGGCGGTCTACCGGTGGGGCATCCCCTCCTCGCGGCCCTCCGGCCCCCTGGCTCGGCTCACCTCCCACTGGATTCCCGTCCTGCTCGCCCTGGCGCTGGGCCTCGCCGCCGCCGGCCCCGAATGGCGCACCCCCGTCCGAGGCGTGGCGCCCGTGGTGGATTTCGCTGTGGTGCTGGACGGCAGCAGCAGCATGCAGATCCTCGACCAACCCGACGAGGACCGCTGGCATGCGGCCCGGCGCCTGCTGGCCCAGTTCGTCCTCCGGCGACCCGACGACCGGTTCGCCCTCATCCTCTTCAGCGCGCACCCGGTGACCCTCAGCCCACTCACGGCCAACCACACGCGCCTCCTGCGGATGCTGGCGCGGCTCGACCTCGACAGCCGGGACGACGGCACCGCCATCGGATCGGCCCTGATGACCGCCGTGCGACGCCTGGAGGACAGCCCAGCCCGCAGCCGGGTGATCCTGCTCATCACGGATGGCGTGCAGAACCGCGGCCGGGTGACGCCCTTAGAGGCGGCCGAGGAAGCCCACCGCAACGGCATCCGCATCCACTGCGTGGGCATCGGCACCGACGGGGAGAGCCTCGTGCCCCTGGAGGGCGGCGGCTTCGCGCGCCTCCGCGTGGAGGTGGATCACACCACCTTGCAGCAGGTGGCCCATCTCACCGGGGGCGAGTCCTTCAGCGCCGGGGATCCCAGCGGCTTGGCCCGCAGCCTCGCCGCGGTGGACCAGCTGGAAAAGACCCTCCTGCCCGTGGACCCCCCCAGCGAAGGCCGGCCCCTGGCCCAATGGTGCCTCCTGGCGGCCGCCCTCTTCGCCCTGCCCCTGGCGGCCGACCTCGCCTTCAAGCGCGGCCGCCCCCGCCCCGCCTGGATTGAAGGACACTAGACCCATGCCCCTGAACCCCCTAATTGCCCCCTCGCGCCTGGACCAGCTGCTGGCCCAGGTGACCGTTTCCGAAGCCCTGCGGGAGGCGGCGCTGGCCTGGGCCGAGCGCCTTGCCAACTACCAGGGCGGCGTCATCAAGGAGCAGGCCAACCGCAGCCAATTCCTCAATCTGGTCTTTCATCAGGGCCTGGGGTACCAGCCCAATGGTTCCGTCCCGGCCGAGCAAGTCTTCTCCATGCGGGAAGAGCACAGCACCGAAACGGACGCAGAGCGGCCCGATGCCTCGTTCGGGCGCTTCGGCGGCGCGGATGCTGAGAATGCCACCTACGCCGTGTTCGAACTGAAGGATGGCGGCACCGATCTGGACAAATCGCCCAAGGGCCCCTACGCCAAGAACCCCGTGGAGCAAGGCTTCGCCTACGCCGATAAGCACGCCCATGCCGAGTTCATTCTCGTCTCCAACTTCCGCGAAATCCGGCTCTACGCCCGGGAAGCCCGCCAACTCAAGGCCTGGGTGTTCGAGTTCCACCGGCTGCACCACGCCGATCGCGAACGGCTGCTTCAGGAACTGGCCTTCTTCCTGAGTCCGGTGAACCTCATCCCGGCCCGCCCCGGCCTGCGCCCCCGGCTGCTGGAGCAGATTCAGGCCGCGCCGCTGGAGCAGGAGCGCATCACCCGCGCCTTCTACCAGGAATTCCGCACTGTGCGCGACGTGGCTCAGGGGCACTACCAGCGCCTCTTGGAAGATTTAAACGAGCCAAAGCCCCCCGCCAAGGCCCTGCTGGCCGCGCAGAAATTGCTGAACCGCACCCTGTTCGCGGGCTTCGCCCAAAGCCGCCACCTGCTGCCCGACGGCCTGCTGGGCGACCTGCGCGAGCACACCGGCCACCTGGAGGACAAGCCCCTCCACCGCAACCTCCAGATGCTGTTCAAGCACCTGGATAAGGGCTTCCGGCGTGAGTTCCGGGGCAGCCATGCCGTGCTGGAAATCCAGGCCTTCAACGGCGGGCTTTTCAAGGTGGACGAGGTGGTGGACGGTCCCGGCTTCGCCCTCACCGAGGATTTGGCCAAGCAGCTGCTGAATCTGGCCGACCGCGATTTCGTCACCGAGCTGCCCATCAGCGTGCTGGGCCACTGCTTCGAATCCAGCCTGGGCGACCTCGATGCCGCCC
>JANYAS010000125.1 GCA_025361205.1 Holophagaceae bacterium | reverse complement strand
GCACCTACCGGCGCCGCCTGCCCAACCGCCGCGGCGGCTACACCCAGGCTGCCACCATCGGCGGCACCAAGCTCTACCTTCGCACCGGCGAATACGAGGACGGCAGCCTTGGCGAGATCTTCCTCGACATCCACAAGGAGGGTGCCGCCTTCCGCGCGGTGCTCAACTGCTTTGCCATCGCCGTGAGCATGGGCCTCCAGCATGGCGTGCCGCTGGAGGAGTTCTGCGACGCTTTCCTGTTCACCCGTTTTGAGCCCAATGGCATGGTGATGGGCAGCGACACCATCAAGCTCAGCACCAGCCTCATTGATTTCGTGTTCCGCGAACTGGCCATCAGCTACCTGGGCCGCTACGATCTGGCCCACGTCGAGCCCGAACAGCTCAAGAATGCCGCCAGTGGCCTGCGTCCCAACGTCCAGGCTCCCGGCGTGCCAAACCTCCCAAACCTGCCCACCGGCACACCCCTGCCCTTTCCGGAGTCGGCCACCGGTGACACCTCCTCGGCGTCCACCTCCCCAGCCCCTGCCCTGGTGGGCGTCTCCGTCACCCGGCCGAGCGCGTCCATGTCCGGCGCGACCGTCTCCGCCGCCCAGGTCGCCCGCGAAAAGGGCTACACCGGCGATCCCTGCCCCGAGTGCGGCCATCTCACCTTGGTCCGCAACGGTGCCTGCATGAAGTGTCAGACTTGCGGGGCCACCACGGGATGCAGCTAAACGTCGAATAAAATGGAAGCAGCAATGACAAGGGCGGGATCCATCCCGCCCTTGTCATTGCTTGGCCAAATCGTTTTTCCTATCCAGGCCAGTTCATCCATCGCCGACGCCGCATCAACCATCCACCGCGCGTTCTGATGGCACTGGTCAGCTGGGGCGGTTCTGGATAGGCGTGGTGCCGACCTAGTGCTTGTCGTGTCCCTTGCGCTCATCGTGATCCCGGTCCTCATGCTTCTCACGGCCCTTGTGCTTGCCTTGGTCGTGGCGGGCCTCCCGCTTGGGCTTCCGCTCGACTCGGCGACCTTCGCGGGGAGCATTGGGCTCCCTGCGCTCAGGAGCGGGTTTCTTGGAAAGGCCGAGGGGATCGGGCAAGTTCAGGGGATTGGGGAGTTGGGCTAGCAGCAGGGAACCACCGAACATCATTGCAACGAGGGTGCGGGTCAATCGGGTCATGGGGTCCTCCAGTGGCGGATCCTGCAAGGGGCAGGGTTCCCGCTGTACTGAACCCTGATTCTACTCCCAAAGGGGTGAAGGCACCGTGGAACGGCAGGAATCACCTACACGAAGATCACCGCGTGGACCGGGGGCAGATGTTCCGCCAGGGTCAGCCAGTCATCGCCGCCGTTCTCGCTGATCCACACGGACCCGGTGGTGGAACCGAAGGCCAGGCGCTGGCCGGTGGCGTCCAGGTCCAGGGCGTGGCGGTAGACCAGATCGTAGGCCCAGACTTGGGGCAGGCCGCGATGCAGCGTCTCGAAGGTGCGGCCACCGTCGCGGGTGCGGTTCACCACCACCCGGCCATCAACGGGGATGCGGCGCTCGTCCTTGATGGCCGGCACGAACCAGGCCGTATCCGGATCCTTCGGATGCACCACCACGGGAAAGCCAAAGACCGAGGGTTTCACGTCCGTGATCTCAGTCCAGCTCATGGCATTGTCTGTGCTGCGGAAGATGCCGTTGTGGTGCTGCACCCAGAAGGTGTCGGGCGCCCCGGGGCACCGCACCATGCGGTGGGGATCCTGGGATTCGGGGGCGAACACCAGCTCGGGGGGCGCGTAATCCGCCCGCATGCCCTCGGTGTGGGCGGTCCAGGTTGCTCCAAAGTCCTGTGTGGTCCACACACCGCCGCTGGAGACGGCCACAGCCACGCGATTTCCGTCTCGGGGGTCCACGCAAATGGAGTGGATTCCCGGGGCGTCCGCGCCGCCCCCGGCCCACTTCCGGCGGTCGGGATGGTGCCAGAGAGCTTCCACCAGGTGCCAGGTGTCGCCGTAGTCCTCGCTCCAGAAGAGGCCGCCGGGAAGGGTGCCGGCCCAGAGCAGGCCGGACTGCGAGGCGAGGCCCGGCGTCAGGCACCAGAAGCGGATGAGGCGCCAGGGAATCTCCCGGCCCAGAAAGTCCTTTTCCACATGACCCTCGGGTGGCGTGGGATAGGCTGGCACGCCGATCTCCTCCCAGGTTGCGCCGCGGTTCCGGGACCGCTGCAGCTTCGCGCCGAAGTGGCCGTGGTCCAGGGCCGCGTACCATGCGCCATCCCGGGCATCCTGCATGGCCAGGGAGACGTTGTCCCCCAGGAAGAACACGCCGTTCAGAGACCAGGCCCCCATCCCCTGTCGGCGGGCGGAGAAGAGTCCCTTGCGGGTGGACACCAGCAACTGGTCGGACATTTCAGCCTCCTGAAAGAGCCTGCATGACGAAGATCTCGGTGGTTCCGGTCACAGGGTCGCTGAGGCCCTTGCGATCGGTGACGGGGACGCCATCTACATAGATCGCCATGTGGAAGCGCAGGGCGCCGTGCTCATCCAGCACGTAGCCCCGGAGCTTCGGGTACAGTGCCAGGGCCCCGTCCAGGCTCTCCCGCACCGTTGCCCCGGCTACCTTGCAGGGGGGGCAGGCCACATGGCGCTGAAGGTTCTGGGTGAAGGCGACGCTGGGCATGGGGATCCGGGAAGGACCCGCCAATGTCCTCCCGGCTGGCTTTCCTGTCAAGACAGCCGAGCAGCCTCCGCAAGGGTGATCGCCGCGAACGCGTACCTTTCGAACCAAGCCGGAAAGGCCCGCACCCACTCCCGCCGGCCGCCGATCACCAGGCCGGCCGACCGCGCTTCGGCCAGGGAGAGGTCGCCCCGCCGCCAGCCGGTCAAGGTGCGGAGCGGGGCGCGCACCTGCAACTCTTCGGGAAAACCGGGATTGACCGCGCAAAGCGATACTTCGCTGCGGCGCAGGAGCAGGTACCGCACGACCGGGCGGCTACCGCCGCCGAGGGCCTCGATCCGCGCCAGGACAGGCGCCGCGGGAAGGGCCTCGAGCCGGATCCGGCGCCGCATATCCCAGACGAGGGCGTCGATATCAAGCTCTTCCCGGGGAAGGTCCCGAGGCAGTCAGCGCTGGCCCCAGGTCCCCAGTTCGCGCACGGCCCCCGCGAGCTCCGTCCCCGCCTGGGTGAGCTGGTACGAGGGGCCACCGCTGCCGACCTCGCGCAGGACCACGCCTGCATCGACCAAGTTGCGCAGCCACGCGGACAGCATCGTGCGCGAGATCCGGGGGAGGCCGCGCAGGATCTCGCCGAACCGCCGGCTCTCGCATAGCAGTTCACGGACAACGAGCAGGGTCCACCGCTCGCCCAGCAGATCGAGGGCCCGGGCGATGGAGCAGAACTGGCCGTAAATCTTCATGAGCCGACGATACTGCAAACCCCGGCGGCCAGGCAGTTCGGATTCCGTACGGGTGGCATCCCGCAGTCCCGGCTATCGTCGGGAAAGGAGGATGACCCGATGGAAGGAACCTTCAACATCCGGGAAGCACGACCCGACGAGTTCGACCGCCTCGGCGGGCTGATGGTCGCGGTCTATTCGCATCTGGAAGGGTTCCCCGGCCCGGAGAAGCAGCCCCAGTACTACGCCATGCTGACCCACATCGGCCGCATGGCGGAGCGGCCTGCGACCCAACTCCTGGTCGCCGTCGAGGGGGGCGGGCTCCTCGGCGGCGTGGTCTACTTCTCGGACATGGCCCAGTAGGGGTCCGGCGACACCGCCACCCTGGAGACCCAGACCTCCGGCTTCCGGCTGCTGGCGGTGGATCCCGCCGCCGGGGGCCGGGGGGTCGGGAAGGCCCTGGTCAGGCACTGCATCGGCCTGGCGAAGGCGTGGGGGCATGCCCAGGTGATCATTCACACGACCCGTGCCATGAATACCGCCTGGGCCATGTACGAGCGGCTGGGCTTCCAGCGCTCGCCAGATCTGAATTTCCTGCAGGGGGACCTGTAGGTCTTCGGCTTCCGGCTGGGGTTGCAGCTGGCGCCAGACAGGAGTCCAGGCGCGGCCCCATCCGCATAAAAAAACGCAGGAAGCAAAGCCTCCTGCGCATCAAAGAAATCGGTTGGAACTAGATGAGCCCCAGCTGCTTCACGGCCTGCCGCTCTTCCTCGAGTTCCTTGGCCGTGGCGTCCATCTTGGCGCGGCTGAAGGCGTTGATCTCCAGGCCCTTCACGATCTCGACCTGACCGTTCTTCACGGTGAAGGGGAAGCCGTAGACCAGTCCCTCCGGGACGCCGTAGCTGCCGTCGGATACGAAGGCCATGCTGGTCCAGTCGCCCTCGGGGGTGCCGAGCGCCCAGGCATTCATGTGGGCGATGGCGGCGTTGGCCGCGCTGGCGGCACTGCTGAGGCCGCGCGCCTCGATGATGGCCGCGCCCCGCTTGGCCACCGTGGGAATGTAGGTGGTCTCGTACCAGGCATGATCATTCACCAAGTCGTAGGCGCACTTGCCTTCCACGGTGGCGTGATAGAGGTCGGGGAACTGGGTGACACTGTGGTTCCCCCAGATGGTCATGTGCTGGATGGCAGTGACGGGCTTGCCGGTCTTTTCGGCCAGCTGGGCGATGGCGCGGTTGTGATCCAGGCGCACCATGGCGTGGAACTGGGTGGCCTTCAGCTTGGGGGCGTTGGACAGCGCGATGAAGGCATTCGTGTTGGCAGGATTGCCCACCACCAGCACCTTCACATTGCGGCTGGCCACCTCGCTCAGGGCCTGGCCCTGGGGCTTGAAGATGCCGCCGTTGGCGGTCAGCAGGTCACTGCGCTCCATGCCCGCCTTGCGCGGCAGGGCGCCCACGAGCAGGGCGTAGTCCGCGTCCTTGAAGGCCACCATCGGATCGTCGGAGGTGACGACGCCTGCCAGCAAGGGGAAGGCGCAGTCCTTGAGTTCCATGACGACGCCATTGAGCGCCTTCAGGGCCGGGGTGATCTCCAGCAGCTGGAGGATCACGGGCTGGTCGTTGCCAAGCATGGCCCCGCTGGCGATGCGGAAGAGAATGCTGTATCCGATTTGACCGGCAGCGCCGGTGACGGCCACGCGAACGGGGGACTTCATGGGGATCCTCCTGGGATGTGGCCCCATTTTATACTCCGCGTTGGCGCTTAAAACTATCGGGTCGTGAATCGTGACGCAGGTCCCACGGACGACCACCTGCCTGGAGACTTGCCCGAGCTTCAGGACTCCAGGTCCCTGACCACCTGCTCACCCCCAAGCTGGCGCATCTGGTTGAGGATCCAGGCCTGCCGCCCGCGGAGGTAGTCGCTGGGGGCATTTGCGTGGAACTTGCGCGGATTGGGCAGCACCGCTGCGAGCAGGGCGGCCTCCGAGGGGGTGAGCCGCTTGGCGGACTTGCCGAAGGTGGTTCGGGCTGCGGCCTCGGCGCCGTAGATGCCATCGCCGAACTCCACGATGTTCAGGTAGACCTCCAGGATCCGCTTCTTGGGCCAGCCGACCTCAATCAGCAGCGTGAACCAGGCCTCCAGGCCCTTCCGCGTCCAGGACCGGCTGTTCCAGAGGAACAGGTTCTTGACGGCCTGCTGAGACACCGTGGAGGCACCACGTTTCCGGCGGCTGTGTTCGTTGTGCTTGACCGCCTTCTCGATGGCCTGCCAGTCGAAGCCGAAGTGGTCCGTGAAATTCTGGTCCTCCGCCGCGATGACGGCCGCACCCAGGCTGGGTGAGATCTCCTCCAGGGGCACCCAACGGTGGCGGGAGGTGAGTTGCCGGGCGGGTTCCAGGGGGATTCGATGGCCACGTCATAGACCATGGCCGTGAGGATGCGGTCCAGGAGGTCGCGGGATTCAGGGGCAGGTTCAGGAGGCATGGGAACTCCGGCGCGGCAGAACAC
>JANYAS010000016.1 GCA_025361205.1 Holophagaceae bacterium | reverse complement strand
GAGGTTTTGACCTCTTCGGTGACCGCCACGGGCTCCATCTTCAGGGCCTGCTTCATGGCCACGTAGCCTTCGTGCTGCTGCTCGTAGACCTTGAGGTTCCAGTTATTCAGATCGCCCGCCCCGCGGAGCATCAGGTTCGGGAACTTCTCCGAGCCGAAGCCGGGGAAGGTGTAGGTCTGGGGATCGGGCTTGGTGCGGATGGCCGTCATCGTCGTTCCTCCGCTCACTCAGCCCAGGGACGGTACTCGCCCCGCTTGCAGGCTTCCATCACGTCGATGAGCTTCTGCTCATCCACCAGTTCATCGTAGACGTCGTGGTTCACCTGGATGCAGGGCGCCATTCCGCAGCCGGCCAGGCACTCCACCTCCTCCACGCTCCACAGCCCGTCCGGGCTGGGCCCCGCGCCAGGGTTCACGCCGGTCTTCTCGCACACCTTCTCCAGCAACTGGGCCGCACCGCGAAGGGCGCAGCTGATGTTGGTGCAGACCGAGAAGTGAAACTTACCCACCGGGGCCTTCTGATACATGGTGTAGAAGGTGGCCACCCCGAAGACGTGCCCCTCGGGAATGCCGATGGCCTTGGCCACGGCCTTCATGGCCGAGAGGCTCACAAACCCGAATTCGCGCTGGGCGATGTGCAGGGCCGGCAAGGTGGCGGCCAGCTTGTCGGGAAATTTCGCCATGATGGCCTGGATCTCGGCGACCGCCCCCGGGCTGAGCTCCTTGCGCGCGGATTCCGGCAACCGCTGGCCCGGGGCCAAGGGTTCGTTGGAGGTCTCGGGGGGCAAGGGATGATTCATGGGTGCGCTCGCATGAGCGGCCAGTTTATCCCGAAACAGAAAGGGAACACCCGGCCAAACCGGGTGCCCCCCATCACGAACCGCAGGAGCGCCTAAAGGTTGCAGTGGCTTCCATCACAGAAGGGGGCCGTCTTGGTCTGCTTGCACTGGCAGAGCGCCTTCTTGCCGGCTTCGGTGATCTCCACCTTCATGGGCCTCAGCTCGCAAACCTTGTGGGACCCATCACAGAAGGGTTGTTTGGCACTCAGGCCACAGCTGCACCAGAAGTAGGTTCCAGGTTCCAGGTCCAACACCGCCGGAGTTTTCGCCGCGACTTTCGGGAATCCTTCGCTCATGGTCGACTCCTCATGCCAGGTTTGCGGTAGAAACGAAAAGGCAGTGGCCTGACAGCAGTCTACTTCGTAGCGGCCTCGACCTTGCCCGCCTCGATGTTCAGGCTGATGACCACCTCGTCGCCCAGGGCGCCCGGAAAGGCCTTGATGCCATAGTCATTGCGGTTGATGGTCACGGCGCCGTCCACGAAGCCCGCCACCACGGTGCCAGGCTTCATGCCGGGCTGGCTGCCCGCGTTGGTGATGGGGAAGGTGATGCGCTTGGTCACGCCGTGGAGGGTGAAGTCGCCGGTGACCTCCAGCTTGCCCTTGGCCACTTCCTTCACAGAGGTGCTCGTGAACGTGATGGTGGGGAACTTCTCTACGTCGAAGAATTCCGGGGACTTTAGGTGCTTGTCCCGGTCGGCATTATCCGTATTGATGCTGGCGGCTTCGATGCTGACCTCGACGCTCGATTTGCTGATGTTCGCCGCATCCACCTTGATGGTGCCGTCGAACTTGGTGAAGCGCCCGCTGGTCTTGGCCAGCAGATGGCGGATCTTGAAGCTGGTTTCGCTGTGGACGGGATCGATCTTGTAGGTGTCCTGAGTCAAGGCCGGCAGGGCAGCCAGGGCGAAGGTGGCCAGGACGGTACGGAAGGGGTGACGCATGAGACCTCCGGAGAATAGGTGTTTCACGATGCAACCAAGTCTAGGCCGTTTTTCGAGAGTTGCAACACCTTTTTTTGAACAATCCTGTCATTCTGGACCCGCAGGAGCCCTGTATGCACATCCGAGAGGAACTCCAGATCACCAAGCCCCTTGAGCCCGGCCACGAGGTGGCCCTGGCCTTGCTCCTCACCCGGGAATACGTGGCTCGCCTCTTCGACCAGGGCCTCTACGAACCTGAGGGCATTTCCGACCAGCAGTTCAACGTGCTGCGCATCCTCAAGGGCGGCACCAAGGACGGCTATCTGGTGAAGGACCTCCGTTGCCGGATGATCTACCGCTTTGCCGACGTGCCGCGCCTGGTGAACCGCCTGGAGGCGCGAGGACTGGTGAAGCGCTGCGAGAACCCCGCCGACCGGCGCGGCAGCCGGGTGCAGATCACCGCCAAGGGCCTGGCCCTGGAAGCCAAGATGTACGGGCGGCACAACGCCCTTTGCCAGCAGGTCGATCGCTGCCTCAGCGCCGAAGAAAGCGAAAGGCTGCTCAGCCTGCTTGAGCGCCTGCGCAACGACTACCGGGCCCAACTGGAGCTCCTCCAGAACGCGTGACTCGAAGAGAAGAAGGCCCGGTGTCAGTGCCGTTGAAGGTCTTGATTTCGTAGCGGCCCAGTTCGCCTGCGATGATGTTGACTCTGCCCATCCTGGGTCTTGCCCCTTCGAGGCCACGCGCTTCGCCCGCGGTCGGCCTACGCTCCATCTGACGAACGAGATTTTTGCTCCCACTCGGCTATCGCCTCGCGGAGATGGAGCCTCCCTGCTTCGGCCTCATAGCGCCTGTGCCGCTGAAGATGGTGGTTTCTTATCGGTCCAGTTCGCCTGCAATAATATTCATCGCTCCTAAGACGGCTACGGCATCGGCGATCAGGCAGCCCTTCACCTGGTCGTGGAAGCTGCTGAAGATGGGGAGGCAGGGGGGACGGACCCGGATGCGGTAGGGATTCTTGCCGCCATCGCTGACGAGGTAGAACCCCAGCTCGCCGTTGGCGGCCTCGGTGGCGCTGTAGATCTCGCCCACGGGCATCTCTATGCCGTGCATGATGAGCTTGAAGTGGTGGATGAGGCTTTCCATCCGGGTGTAGACCTTTTCCTTGGAAGGCAGGGCCACTTTGGGATCGTCCACATTGACGGGGCCAGGCTCGAGCCGGTCCAGGACCTGACGGACGATGCGCAGGCTCTGGCGCATTTCCTCGATGCGGACCAGGTAGCGGTCGAACACATCGCCGGTGGTGCCGATGGGGATGTCGAAGTCGTAGGTTTCGTAGCCCAGGTAAGGCTGGGCCTTGCGGAGGTCCTGCGGCACGCCGGCGGCGCGGAGGCAGGGGCCCGTGTAGCCCCAGTTGATGGCATCTTCGGGGCTGATGGCGCCGATGCCCTTGGTGCGGTCGTGCCAGATGGGGTTGTGGGTGAGCAGGCGCTCGCACTCGTCCACGGCCGCCTCGCACTCCACCAGGAAACGCTCGCAGATGGGCACGAAGCCCTCGGGGATGTCCCGGAAGAGGCCGCCGATGCGGGTGAAGCTGGTGTGCAGGCGCTGGCCCGTGGCCAGTTCGAAGAGGTCGTAGGCCGTCTCGCGCTGCTTGAAGAGGTAGAGGAAGGCCGTGAAGGCGCCCACGTCCACGGCGTTGACGCCCACGCAGACGATGTGGTCGGCGATGCGGGCCAGTTCCGACATAAGCACCCGGATCTGCTGGGCGCGCTTGGGGATCTCGATGCCCAGCAGCTTCTCCACGGCGCAGGCGTAGCCCACGTTGTTCATGATGGAGCTGCAGTAGTTCAGGCGGTCGGTCAGCGGGCTGAACTGCTGGTAGCTAAGGGACTCGCCCAGCTTCTCCACGCCGCGGTGGAGGTAGCCGATCTCCGGCGTGGATTTGGTGATGGTCTCGCCTTCGAGCTCAAGCACGATGCGCAGCGTGCCGTGGGTCGTGGGGTGCGACGGCCCCAGGTTGATGATCATCTTGTCGCCATCGAGCTGCTGGCGGGAGAGGGCGATGGAATCCAGGGTCATGTCAGCTCCGCTCGCCGTTGTTGTAGGGGGCGGTGCAGCCTTCCATGCAGAAGGGATCCCCACCATCCAGCGGGAAGTCCTTGCGCAACGCGTGACCCGGGAAGTCTTCCCAGGTGAGCAGGCGACGCAGGTCGGGATGGCCCTCGAAGCGGATGCCGAACATATCGAAAATTTCGCGCTCGAACCAGTTGGCCGTCTTGAATTGGGCCGTAAGGCTGGGCACGGATTCGCCGTCGGCCACGGGCACCTTCACGCGCAGCCGCTCCTGGCTGGCAAGGTTGAGCCAGTGGTAGACGACATCAAACCGGCCAGCGCCGCCGGCGCCTTGAACATTCGGCCGCTCCGGCCAGTCCACGGCGGTGATGTCCACCAAGAGCTGGAACCCCTCGCGGTGGATCAGGTCCACCACGGCCAGCAGGTGGTCCCTGCCGATGACGATAGTCTGGTCGCCCCGGAAAGCGTGGCGGTCGGTGACGGCCCCCGGCAGCTGCGTGTCGATGTGCTCGATGATCATGGTCCATCCCGCCTAGAAGATCGTGCCCGCGCCGCGTTCGGCGGCATCCATCAGCATTTCCCGGATGGTCTGCTGGCCGGTGAGGCCCTTCTCCGCCTGGATGGCCTCCTGCCGTTCCAGGCTCTCGTAGAAGCGCGCAATGTGGTCCTTGCGCATGGAGAGCGATTCTTTCTCAATCTTCTCCTGCAGCTTCATCACGCCGTAGATCATGCTCTCGGGCCGAGGCGGGCACCCGGGCACGTAGACATCCACGGGGATGATCCGATCGATGCCCTGCAGGGTGGCGTAGGTGCGGTACATGCCCCCCGAAGAGGCGCAGACGCCCACGGAGATCACCCACTTGGGCTCGGCCATCTGGGCGTAGATGGTGCGGAGCACGGGGGCCATCTTGTTGGTGACGGTGCCCAGCACCAGCATCATGTCGCTCTGGCGCGGGCTTAATCGCATGGCCTCGGCCCCGAAGCGGGCCAGGTCGTACTTGGACGCCATCATGCTCATGAACTCGATGGCGCAGCAGGCGGTGCCGAAGGGCAGGGGCCAGAGGCTGTTCTTGCGGCCCCAGTTCACCACTGCATCCAGGCGAGTGGTCACCACCGCGTCGTTGACGTTCATCTCGGCCATCTCAGCGCTCCCACTCGAAGGCGCCCTTCCCCCAGGCGTAGATGAAGCCCACCAGCAGGGTGGCCATGAAGCTGAGCATGGCCCCGAAGGTCCACAGGGCATGCTTGAAGTTCACGGCCCAGGGCAGCAGGAACGCCGCTTCCACGTCGAACAGGATGAAGAGCATGGCCGTCAGGTAGAACTTCACGGAGTACTTGTGGCGGGCGCCCTCCTGCAGGG
Organism: Holophagaceae bacterium; assembly: GCA_025361205.1. Classification (GTDB taxonomy): domain Bacteria; phylum Acidobacteriota; class Holophagae; order Holophagales; family Holophagaceae; genus Geothrix. Next base: position 16,614 of record JANYAS010000016.1, on the reverse strand, counting down.
GTTGCACGCCGCACTCGTAGGGGCGGAGCTTGGCCGCCTGGGGATTGTTCGGCTTGAGCAGCGGCAGCACCTTGCCCGATAGCACGAGGATGGCGGCGGCCGTCACAGCGGCCACCAGCAACAGGATCAGGACCGACAGGAAGGGCGATGCGGGATGGGCCATGGCGCTCTCGGGCGGAGTGTTCCGCGAGGCCCCAGCTTAGCGCCCTTTAAAGCGCCCGTGGCCGGGTCAAGATCACAAGCCCCAGGGACCCCGGCCTTCCGGATAGAATCTCCAGCCGACGCCTGCGTCGGCTAGGATCTAGCGTGACCTTCACCTTTCTGCCGGGAACCCCATGAGCGACCTGAAACTGCGCGTCAAAGAGATGATCATCGAACGCCTGAAGCTCGAGGGCATGACCCCCGACCAGATCGACGATGGCATTCCCCTCTTCGGCGAGGGCCTGGGGCTCGATTCCATCGACGCCCTGGAGCTGGTGCTGGGCATCGAGCAAGTCTTCGGCGTCAAGATTGAGGACGAGGCCGCCGGCCTGAAGGCCTTCAAGTCCGTACAGGCGCTCACGGACTTCATCGCCGAGCACATGAAGGCCTGACCCCCGACCCCCATGCTCGAGATCCCGGCCCACCTCCCTCACCGCTACCCCTTTCTTCTGGTGGACCGGGTGCTGGAGCGGGAGCCCGGCGTGCGCGTGGTGGCGGAGAAGCTGGTCACCATGGGCGAGCCCTACCTCCAGGGCCACTTCGAGGGCCATCCCCTCGTCCCCGGGGTGCTGCTGCTGGAAATGCTGGCCCAGGCCGGGGGCTTCCTGGAAGCCGAGTCCCTGCACGGCACCGCCATCTTTCTGGCCGGGGTACAGGACGCCCGCTTCAAGGCCCCCGCCTTCCCCGGCGACCGGCTGCGGCTGGAGGTGACTGCGGTGGGGGCCTTTGGGGGACTCATGAAGGTGAGGGGCACCGTGAGCTGCGAGGATCGCGAACTCTGCACCGCCCGCCTCCTGGTGAAGCGCCTATGAGCCCCGTCCGCGTCGTGGTCACGGGCCTTGGCCTGGTGAGCTCCCTGGCCTTGGACCGCGAAGGCACCTGGTCCGCCATGCTCGCCGGGATGGACGGCCTCGGCCCCCTGACCCGCCTCGACTTGCCCTTGGAGCCCGCCCAGATCGCGGGCCAGGTCCCCATGGAGCCCGCCCGGCACCAGACCCTCGGCGAACGCATGGCCCTTCGCGCCCTGGAGGAAGCCCTGGGCGGCCTCCAACTCGAAGGCGACCCCGCCCGCATGGGCGTCTTCCAGGGGGCAGGCACCAGCGGCCTGCCCATCACCGAGGCCTACCTGGAAGAGCGCCTGGCCGGGCGGCGCAGCCGGGCCGCCGAGCCTTCCTACCAGGGCCCCTGCGTCGTCACGGATGCCCTGGCCCGTCGCCTCGGCGCCGCGGGCCCCCGAGGCACGGTGATGAACGCCTGCTCCTCCAGCCTGCTGGCCCTGGGCCAGGCCTGGGAGCGCATCGCGGCCGGGGAACTAAATTTCGCCCTAGCCGGGGGTGCCGAAAGCCTCTGCCGCACCACCTACGCGGGCTTCTCCTGCCTGAAGGCCATGGATCCCCAAAAGTGCCGCCCCTTCAGCCGGGACCGCGCTGGGTTGAACCTGGGCGAAGGCGCCGTGCAGATTCTCCTTGAACCCTTGGATCGCGCCCAAGCCCGGGGCGCCGTGATCCTCGCGGAAGTCCTGGGCTACGGCGCCAGCATGGACGCCCACCATGCCACGGCCCCGCACCCGGAGGGCCTGGGCGCTGCCCGCGCAATGGCCATGGCCCTCCGCGTGGGCCAACGCGACGCCGCCGATATCGATCTCGTCTCGGCCCACGGCACCGCCACGCCCGCCAACGACGGGGCCGAGTGCGTGGCCATCCGCCGGGCCCTAGGCCAGGCCGCAAACGAAATTTCGGTCACCAGCACCAAGAGCCAGTTCGGCCACACCCTGGGCACCGCGGGCGCCCTGGGGGCCGCCGTCGCCATCCTGGCCTTGCGCGACCAGGTGGTGAGCCCCACCCTGCGCCTGGAGGATCCCGACCCCCTCTGCGACCTGGACTGCACGCCACTGCAAGCGAAGGAGCGCCGGGTCCGGGCCGCCCTTGTCAACGCGTTCGCCTTTGGTGGCAACAACGTGAGCTTGCTGCTCAGCCGCTGGGGTGGGGCATGAAACCCGCATGCGCGAAATATCAAAGGTCTTTCATTCACCGGGGAGGAACGGTGAGGAACGGTGAACAAACAAATCGCAGTTTCACCATTCCTCACTGTTTCTCACCGGTCCTTGTTTTTCATCCGTTCGACGGATCTCTATGAGCCGCCCAGCCGACCTCGTCATCACCGGCCTCGGCCTCGTGTTGCCCTGCGGGGACGGTGTGGAGACCGCCCGCGCCAGCCTAGCCTCGGGCACCCCTTGCTTCAGTGAGCTTCCGGCCACCCTGGGCGCGGGCCGCGGCGCCGCCTGCACCGCCTTCAATCCGGTGGGCATCATCCCGCCCATGCAACTGCGTCGCCTGGACCGGGCCGCCCGGTTCGCTTGGGTCGCGGCCCACCAGGCTTTTCAGGACGCGGGGTTCGATCCGAAAGCTGATGGCGACGAGGCGGGTGAACGCATCGCCGTGGCGGTGGGCACCATGACTGGCGGCAGCGAGGCCAGCGAGGCCTTCATGCGGCCCTACCTCCAGCGCGGGCCGGAGGGCGCCTCCCCCCTGGTCTTCCCCAACAGCGTGGCCAACGCCGCCAGCGGACACCTCGCCCTCGCCTTCGGTCTGAAGGGCCCCAGCGTCACCTTCGTGGACCGGGAGAACGCCGCCTTTGCGGCCCTGGAGCAGGCCGCCCGGTGGCTGCGCACCGGTCTGGTGGACGTGGCCCTGGTGATCGGCGTGGACGGCCTCTTCCCCCTGCTGTTGGACATCTGCCGGGGCGCCCGGATGCTGGCTCGCCAGGGGCAGCCCCAGGTCGGTTCCGGTCGCGGGTTCCTGCCGGGCGAGGGCGCCCAGGCTTTCCTGCTGGAACGGGAGGATCACGCCGAGGCCCGCGGAGCGCGGCCCCGAGCCAGGCTCCGCAGCCTCGCCTCCCGATCCTCCCCGGACCCATCCACCGATGCGCAAGCCCAGGCCCTGGCCGCCGCCGTCGCTGCGCTCGGGGATCCCACAGTCGATCGACGGGTGGGGGGCGGCAGCGGCCGGACCCGCCTCGATGCCCTAGAAGCCCGCTTGGCCGCCGCGCACCCGGACTGGCCGGCAGCACACCATCCAAAGATCCTCTGGGGCGAGTTCGCCGGATCCGGCGGCCAGTTGCTGGCCGGGGCCCTGCTGGAACCCACCCCTCGGGTGCTCGTCACGGCCCCGGCCAGTTCCGGAGCCCAGTTCGCGGCGCTGCTCGAAGGCGTTAGGCTGTGAGGAGTGTGTCCAAGCAATGGGCGGGGGCTGCGTTGAAGGCAAAGGGGTTCCAGGCAAGGAAGTGGGCGCAGGGCGGTGCGGTTTCACCGTTCACCATCCGCGAAGCGGATAGGGCCGCATCGGCAGAGCCGATGGCGGGGGCGAAGCCCCGAGGACCAAAGGTCCGAGCCAGGCCCGGTGACGCAGCCTGGGGGCCTTTTGCCATCAACCCTTCGGGCTGGGTCGGCAGCCGTCGGTATGCTGCGTCAGGCTCCTCGTCCTTGGAACCACCAAGGCCTTCGTCGTCTTCCTTGCCTCCCTCGGCTGGCGCCCCAGCGCAGCCCCCACCCACTGCTTGGACACACTCCTAGGCCATGAGCCCCCGCGATCAGATCAGCATCAGCAGCCAGTCCATCCTTTGGGTGGGAGGCGTGGGCGTGGGTCTGCTGACCCTGGCCTTTGTGCTGGGCGTGCAGGTGGGCAAGCAGAGTGCGGCCCTGCGCCGGCCCATGCAGAAGGGCGTGGAGGAGGAGCTGAAGGACCTGCCGGAGCCCCTGGTGGACCAGCTCAAGATCTTCGAAGGCGATGGGCCCGACAAGCTGGTGCCGACGGCGAAGGTGGATGCCACCGCGCCCAGGGAAGCGCCAAAACCCGAAGCGACCCAAGCCGAGAAACCTGCCGCTGCCGAGAGCTGGACCCTGCAGCTCCTGGCCACGACCGATGCCACCGAAGCCAAACGGGTGGCCGACAAGGCCAAGGCCGCAGGGTTCACCACCACCACCCTGAAAGAAAAGGGCCAGCTGAAGGTGCGCCTGGCCAAGTCCGCCGACCGCGCCGCCATGGACAAGGCCGCTGAGAAGCTCAAGAGGGCCGGGCTCAAGCCCTTTGCCGTGAAGGTAGGATAAGGCGCTGGGCTCTGGAGGGGGATCTCATGAAATGGATGCTTCTGACGGTCGGTTTGCTGTGGTTCGGAAACCCGTGGTGTTCAGCGGATGACATTTCGGGTTCCAATCATTCCACGATCAGGCGAACCGCCTGGGGGAGCATCTTCTACGATCCCCTCGCCACGGGGCCCCACCACTTTGAATCCAAGGTTGACGAGATCCTGATCAAATCAAGTCGAGGGGACGTGAAGGTGCTCGGGTCCGATGTCAACGGCTACCGCTTCACCTCCGGGATTACCTTCTGACCATTAAGTCGAATTTGTCGGACGTGGACGTTCGCTGGCAGGACAAAGCCTGGACCGTGCGTACGCAAAACGGCCGTTGCACCTTGGTCTCGAATTCCCCCCGGGACACCGTGGTGTTCGAACGGACTGCCAACACCTTCACCGTCAAGGGGGCCATAGGATTTGTCGCCGTGAACAGCAATCCGGGCACCCTGACAATCAAGAGCTCCGCAGGCAGCGCGTCCATCACCGATTCCCTGGGCAACCGCACGTTCTCAGGCGTGGGCCTCGACCAGCTCCCGTATCTTGGGCGAGGTGTTTTCATCTCCTTCCACGGGGTCGGCATTCTCATCGATATGACCAAGCTGTTTCCGATGCCGGAAGTGCAGGGCTGGAACGAGTGGAAACCCGTCATCGGCCAGCCCTTTGATCCGAATGTCCCATGATGTGACGCGATGATTGGGGCTTCCCCACCGCCAGGTTCACCTCACACGACCCTTGGTTCGGCTGCGATCAGGATCACGGCTTGGGGTAGACGCGGATGCCTATCCACTTTTTCAGGATCACCTTCCCCGGGGCGTAGCCACGGGGCTTGCTGATGTCGGCGATGCGGGCGAGGTGGACCTCCACCTTGCCGCCGTCCCGGGCCTTGCTGTGGAAGGCCGCCAGCTCGGCGGCGCGTTCCAGTACGTGCCGGGGCAGCTCGCTCAACTTGTCGGGATTGCGGATGACCACATGGCTGCCGGGCACGTTCCCCACATGCATCCAGAAGTCGGTGTTCTCGGCCACCTTGAAGGTGAGCTGATCGTTTTCCGCGTCGCCCTTGCCGATGAGCACCTCGAACCCGTCCACCATGACACTGCGGAAGGCGACGCCCTTGCCGTCCTTCCGCTTGCCGCCCTTTCCCTTGCCGTCATCGCCCTGCATCCGTTTCGTCCCCTTGCCCTTCGCGGTGACCTTGCCTTGGGCCGCGCCCTTTCCCTGAAGTTGTCGCGCGGTCGGCGGCCCCGGCGCAAGGCCCTCGATCCCGGCCTCCTGCTGCCGGATCCAGGCAGCCCGTTCCCGGGCGAGCTCGGCCTCCAACTCCGCGATCCTCGCCAGGCCCCGCTCGGCCTTCTTCGCCGCCTTGAACCAGGCCTGCACCGCGTCCTCGGCGAAGGTACCTTCCGGCAGCCGCAGCCGGGTGCCATCCAGCAGCAGAGCCTCGCCGGTGGCCCCCTTCAACCGATACAGTTCCGCGGAAAGTTGGCGGGCCTGTTCCTTCACGGCGAGCTGCTCCGAATGCTTGGCGCGGTCCCGGGCCAGGGCCAGGGTCAGGCGGTCCATCCGCGCCGACTCGGCCTGAAGCCGGCGCGCCGCCGCCGCCCTCGCGGGCCCGAGGATCAGCATCTCGGCCTGTCCTTCGGACCAGAGCCGGTGCCGGGACAGCAGGTCGCCCTCCCCCTCCAATACGTCCGGTTCCGCCCCGGCCATGGCGCCTTCCAGGCGGTCGCCCCAGCGCTCGCGCCAGCGCCGCAGGGGCGGGGGATCCTCCGCGGGCTCCGGCGGAGCCGCCGGGAAGGGCACGCCCATGCCCAGGCGGGGCAGGTGAGTGTCCAACAGGCCGTCCACCCGGATCCCCGACCGCCCGGGAATGGCCTGGAAAGCCACGCGCAGGGTCTCCAGGCGCCCCGTGATGGCGCGGCGCTGGAAGACGAGGCCCAGCCACCGCTCCCGGGGATCCCCCTCCACGGCCCGCAGGCGGGCGCCCTGGAGCCAGGGTCCCCAGAGCTGGCCGCTGTCCTTGGGAGCCTCGGCCTGCAGCCGCTTCCAGGCCGGATGATCGGCGCCCAGGAGCCAGAGTTCTGGCCTCGGTTGCAGCATCAACACCCAGCCTTCGGCGACCTTCCGGCCCGACCAGCGGATCCCCAGCGCCCGGCCCGAGGCCCACACGCCCTCCACAGGCAGGTCGCTCCGCTCCCGGAGCCAGGCCCGGGCCAAGGCGAGCAGCAGTGGCGCATCCATGGCTAGTCGGCCCCCAGGCTCATAGTCACTTCGCTTGTCCTATTCCGAGCCTACCGGTCATGATGGGGCTTCCTCCGGGTTCCAGCTTCCCACGGTCGCTGCCCCCTCTCGAGGATTCCCGCTGCTTGCCTTGGTCCAATCACTTCGAAATATGGACTCCATGACGACTACCGCCCCAAAAAATCCCAAGGCACTCCAGGTTCTGCTGGTGGACGACAACCCCATCCAGCTGAGCCTGCTCCGCCACCTCTTCCAGCGGCACGGCCATATGACGATCGAGGCCCGCAACGGCGCCGAGGCCCTGATCGTGCTGGCCACGGATTTCCCGGATGTGGTGGTGAGCGACTGCGTCATGCCCCTGCTCGATGGCTATCAGTTCTGCCGCCTCGTGAAAGATGACCGGGCCACCCGCCACCTGCCTGTCCTGCTGCTCACGGCCCAGGGAACCGGGCTCGCCCGGTTTTGGGCCAAGACCTGCGGCGCGGACCGCTTCCTGGTGAAGGGCCGGGATCTGGACCATGTGGTTGAGGTCGCCGCCGCCCTGGCCGAACAGTCGTCGAAACCCCGCACCGCCCACGCCGTGCCCCGGCTGGCCCAGGAGAATTTTGGTGTGGACGCCATCCAGAGCCGCTTGGCCCAGGCCCTGGAGCAGCGCCTGCTGGAAACCGCCCTGCGGGATTCGGTGGCCCGTCTGTACACCGCCGACCACGATACTCCGCGCCTGATCCAGGGTTTCGTGGAGATCCTGCAGGAACTGGTCCTCCCGGGGGCCCTGCTGGTGGCCTACCTGGGCCAGGAGGGGGTGTGGTGCCACGGGGTCCACGGCTCCTCCGTCAGCACCGAGGACCGCCAGTCCCTGGAGCAGAGTCTGACCAAGCAGGGTCCCTTCCCGATTCCCCCCAGCTGCCACTGGCATCCCGCTGCCGATGATGACGAGCGCCGCCGTAGCCTGCGCGATCCCGTGCTTCGCGTCTACACCGCCACCACGCCGGGGTACCCCCCTGTGGGGGCGCTGGCCTTCATCACCGAGCGCAGGGCCTCCGACGATTTCGAACGGCTCTTTGAAATCGCCGCGGAAGAGCTGGGGCGGCTGCTGAGCCTCGAGGATTCCCGCCTGCGCCTCTACCACCAGGCCATCCGCGATCCGCTCACGGGCCTTTACAACCGGAAGCACATCCTCGACATGTTGGGCATGGAGATCGATCAGTGCGGGCGGTTTGGACAGAATTTGTCCATCATGCTACTGGACCTCGACCACTTCAAGGCCGTGAATGACCGGTTCGGGCACGCCGCCGGCGACCAGGTGCTGAGCGTGCTGGCCCAGCGCATGTCCTTCGGGCTTCGCAAGGTGGACCAGCTGGGCCGCATCGGTGGCGAGGAGTTCCTGGCCTACTGCCCCCAGACCGAACTGGAGGGGGCTCGGGCCCTGGCCGAACGGCTGCGCGAATATGTGGCGATCGACCCCATCCCCACCCTGCCCCCCGGCGACCGCGTCACCTTGAGCATCGGTCTCGCCACCTGGGAGGGTCCGGAGGACACCCCCGAGCGCCTGCTCTCCCGCGCCGACAAGGCTCTGTACCAGGCCAAGGCCGAGGGGCGGAACCGCGTCATCGGCTGAGGGGTCCGGCCGATCTAAGAATCCAACGTTGCGTCCTCTGCGTTCCAGCCTTGCAAGAATCCCCGGATGAACGAAAGAGCTGGCCCTTGACAGCTCCAGGGATGGGATCGCATGATTCCATACGCTTCCGTATGGAGTCGCAATGGATCCGAATTTCCCCCAGGATGTCGCTGAGCGTCTGGCCCGCCTGGAGGCCCAGGTGGCCTGGCTCCTCCAGCAAGGGCAGGCGCCGGCGGCCCAGCCTCAGGCGGAGGTCGGTCCCCAGACACCCTCCCTCAGCCGCCCCGTGCCCCGTCCCGTCCTGCGCCCCGCCGCCCCCCGCAAGGAGCTCTCCCCCGTGGTGTGGATCGCGGGCATCGGGGCCTCCATCTTCCTGTTCGGCGCCATCTTCTTCTTCCGTTGGGCCATCCAGCAGGGCTGGGTGGGCGCAGAGCTGCGCTTCGTCCTCGGCCTGCTGGTGGGCGGCGGGATCTCGGCCTTTGCCGCCAAGCTACTCCGGGGGGAGGGCCGCCGCCTGGCCGTGGTCCTGCTGCTGGCGGGCCTCGGCACCCTGCAGTTCACCTTCCGGGCGGGCGCCATGGAGTATCACTTCTACACCGCGCCCCTGGGCTTGGCCGCTGTGGCCCTGGTCACCCTGCTGGCGGGCGGCCTCGCCGCCCGGGGCGGCAGCGGGGGGACCCTTACCGTGGCGCTCATCTCAGGCCTCGTCGCGCCCCTGGTCTTCAGCCAGGGCGGCCATCACGAAGTGGCGCTGGCAGCGTATCTCGCCGTGCTCATGGCCGCCACCTTGGCCGTACCCTACCTGGCCCGGGTCGGCGCCACTTGGCACGGCGCCCGCTGGACGGCCCTGCTTGGCGTCTGGCTACTGCTCCTGCCCGCCTGCGCGGAGGTCACCCAAGCCGACGCAGCCACCCTGGGGTGGCTGCTCCTGCTGCACCTGCTCCTCGCGGGCCTCTGGGCCTGGCTGCCAGGCCGGGAGGAAATCCCCGGCACGCCCACCGTCCTCTGGCTCGTGGCCTCCATCCTGGCCACCACCTACGGGTGGCTGCTGTGGAAACGGATGGGCCTCAGCGCCGAGACCTTCGCCCTGCCCGTGATCGCCGCAGCGGCCTTGAACCTGGGCCTGGTGCAACCGCTTCGACGGCGCCTGGGCGGACGCCAAGCCGACTGGGGCCTGCTGGCCCTGGCGGCGGGGCATCTGGCCCTGGCGGTGCCCGTGGCCTTGGCCTGGCGCTGGGTGGGACCCCTCTGGGGCGCCTTCGCCCTGGGCCTGGCCTGGGCCTCCCTCAAGGCCGAGGAGGGCGCCTTTGCCGAAGAGGCCACGGCCCTGCGCTGGCTCGCCGCGGTCCTGGCCCTGCTCACCACACTGCGCTGGGCCTTCCACGGCCTCGACGGGTTCTACTTCCGCCCTGCCACCCTGGCGCCCTTCCTCAACGCCGCCTTCGCGGAAGGGGCCCTCGCCTCGACCGCCTGGTGGCTGCTGACGCGCCGAGGCGGTACCCTCGGCATCATCTCGTTCATTGCCCTGGAAGTGACAGCCAATGTCACATTGGCCGTCGAGGCCGCCCGGTCCGTGCATTATTTCCAGGCCCCCCAGGCCTGGACCTACGGCGCTTCCCGCGCGGCTTCCATTGCCATGACGCTGGTGTGGGCGCTATCCGGCGCCTGGCAGTGGATGCGCGGCCTCGGACAACTCGATGCGGCCCGCCGCGCCCTGATGATCGCGGGTTACGCGTGGATGGGGCTCGCCAGCTTCAAGCTCATCGCCTCCGACCTGGACCGCGCCGACACGCCGCTCCGCGCCCTGGCCTTCCTGGGCGTGGGGGGAATCGGCATGGCTGCGGCCATCCTGGCCCACCGCAGGCGGTCAGGAGAAGCGTCATGAAGCGTGCTGCTTTCCTGCTATTGATTCTCGGACTGGCCTGCGCCCGCGAGGATCGCGGGGCCCTGAACCGCCGACCCATCTCAGCGGCGGCGCACAACGGCTGGGCGCGCCTGCCCCTGGACGCCGATACCCAGCGCCACCTCAAAGGCGTCTGGATCGGCGATGGAAGAGGCCGCAGCATCCCCTTCCTCGTGGCCCGCGAAGGCCTCTGGGAATCCCGTTCTCTGCCCATGGAAGGCCTCCTCACGGGCAGGGACGCCGAAGGCCATCCCACGGCCGAATTCTCGCTGAAGCTGCCCCAGGGCTGGACGGTGGGCGAGCGCGAATCGCTGCGCCTCGACTTCGACTTGGAAGGCCGTGCCCCCTGGGTGGCCCAGGTGAAAGCCGAACGGCAGCGCGAGGCCGGCGGTCTCATCGCCTACGACCCCGTCGCGCCCCTCCACCTCTACGATCTCTCGCCTTCGGGCCGCCGCGTGTCCCTGGATCTGCCCTGGGATGGCCAGCGCTACCGGCTCACCCTGCTGGTCTCCCAAGGCGAGGTGCTGCGGATTCGCGGCCTTTCGGCCCATGCCCAGACCCGCCCCGAGGCCCTGGAGGCCGAACTTGCCCTCGATGTGGCCCTGGTGGCCGACCCCACCCGGCCCTGTACATGGCGTCTGACCCTGCCCGACACCGAGCGCGTGGTGGGCCTGGACCTGCTACTGGCGCCCCCCACCGCGCCCCTGCGCCCCGTGATTCGCATCGGGGAGAGCGAGGCCGACCACGGCTGGGCCGGCGGGGACCTGGTGTGGAACCTGCCCGCCCTGAACACGAAGTCCTCCCGTTTCGCCCTCGCACCCGTGGAGGCGAAGACCCTCACCCTCACGCTGCCCGAAGGCGCCGCGCCCATCTCCGCGCGGATCCTCGTGCGACGCCAGACTCTGCTCTTCCCCGCAGAAGCAGGACAGGACTATGCCCTGCACCTGGGGGGCGAGGCCAAATCCGCCCCCGGCAATCTCGGCGCCCTCCCGTCAATCCGCACGCTGGCCGCCACGGCGCCCCTCAGCCTCAGCCCCCGCGAACCGGACGACCAGGGCCTGCCGCACCGAGAGAGTTCAGACCAGCGCGCCCGGCCCTGGATGCCCTGGGTGGCGGGGCTGGCGCTGCTGGGGCTGGGCTGGACGGCCTGGCGACTCCTGCGTCAGCCCGAGGATCCCTCGGCATGAGGGTCCGACACTCCCTGCTGTTGGCCCTGACGCTCAGCGGCCTGGCCTGCCGCTCACCCCTGGCGGATCTACATCCCGGCAAGGAGGGACCCGCCCTTCGCCTGAACGTTGAAATCCAGGATCACAGCCGTCGCCTGGCCCGCCTCCAGGATGCCTCGGGAGCGGCCAATACCGCGGCAGCCCGCCAGGCGGCCCTGGAACGCCACCGGGCCGCCTTCGAAACCGATCTGCAGGCCGAGGCCGCCACCCGCGGCCTGCGACTGGAGGCCACTTCGGACCTCCACCTCGACCTGAAGATCACCAGCCTCGGGGAGGTGCGGGCCAAGTACATCGCCTGGGGCATCCTCAGCGGCGTGGGCTGGGGCGTGGGCGTGGGCCTCCTCGCCCACAACGCGCAGCTGGCCCTGGGCCTCGGCGTGTACGAACTCCTGGAGGAAAGCGCCTTTTGGATCGGCGGTTCCCTGCTGGCGGGCCGCTGGTCCTCGCCCGCCGTGGTGGAGGCACGCCTCAGCCGGGCGGGGGCGGACAAGCCCCTCTGGGAGGAGTCCTACTACGTGCTCTGGGCCCGGAAGGAACTGGCGGCCTTTCCCCCCACCGAGCGCGGACACCGCGAGGTGCAGCTGCGGGCCTCCCTGCGGAAGGTCCTGGGCAAGCTGTTTCGCGATCTGGAGGTCATCCCGGATTTCCCGAGGGCGGTCAAGCCTCCGGCGAACCTGCCGGGACGACTTCCTTTGGCCGTAGCTGCACCAGCGCCACCGGCGCCAGAATGATGGCCATGCCTGCGTAGTCGCCCAGGTCGAAGGCTTCCGCAGGGCCAGGTAGCCAAATGGCGAACAGCGCCTTAAGCGTGATGGTGCCCGTGAGTGGGGCCCTGGCGAGGCCGATGACGGCGACCGTGGCCGTCTGGATCCCGACATTCGAGAGCAGGCCACCCCCGTGCACATAGTGCTTTCCGTGTCGGGTGCCCCAGGACCCGATGAGGGGCCCGGCGGCGTGGTGACTGTTCTAGCTAGAGAAATGAACCCGACATCGAGTGTCCAATACCTGCCTAGGAGCGTCCAGAACCCTCGGAGTCACTTCCCTATCGGTGAGATCGGCGTCCCCAGGGGCCAATCTGTGTCGCGCACCCGCTTCAGGTTCATTTCAAAGATGGGCACGGCGGGCTTGCCGGGGAAGATCCGCTCACCCACTTCGTGCCAGGTGCCGTCCTTGACGGTGGCTGTGTAGCGGATGAGGCCGGGACCGGCAGGGACCTCCCACACATAGCCATCCCCGGTGGGCGTCAGGACGAAGGTGCCCGCATAGCCCATGGCGTAGGAGCGGAACTCATAGGCCTTGGCGCGGGGATCGTAGGACACGATGCCGACGGCGTTGAAGGCGGTGGAACCATCTGCCTTGTAACCCCGTCCCTCCACCACGATGATGTCGCCGCCCAGCAGGGGACCCATGCGCTCGGTCTGGGTGACGGCATAGCGGCTGCCATCCTGGGATACGCCGGAGGCGGGGCCCGCCCATACGCCGCGCATGAAGGCCAGCTTGGCCATGGCCGCGGCCCGTTCGCCCGAGGGTTGGGCGCCCAGGGCCATGGTGGCCATGAGAACAGAGGAACTCAGGAGCTTCGACCAAGACATGTTCACCTCGGGGACGGGCATCCAGCACGGCGGCGCCGACAAGAAATACCACCGGATCCTGCGCGGCGGTATGGCTGATTTGAAGCATCCTTCAGATTTGCCGTTGCTCGGGAGCCGGGACCTTTGGCCGCAGCTGCACCAGCGCCACCGCCGCCAGGATGATGGCCATGCCTGCGTAACCGCGCAGGCCGAAGGCTTCATGCAGGAATAGGCTGCCCAGCAGCACGGCCACCAGCGGGTTCAGGTAGGCGTAGGTCCCCATCTTCGCGGGGGGCCAGGCCTTGGCCAGGTAGATGTAGGCGGAGAAGGCCAGCACCGAGCCGAACAGGGCTAGGTAGCCGATGGCAAACAGGGCCTTGGGGGTGATGGGGCCCCGCAGGAAGCCACCCGAGAGCGGCGCCACCGCCAGGCCGATGACGGCGGCCGTGGCCATCTGGATCCCGACATTCGTGAGCAGGCCGCCCCCGTGGACGAAGTGCTTGCCGTGCAAGGTGCCCCAGGACCAGATGAGGGGCGCGGCCACCATGGCCGCCAGGGCCCCCCCGTGGATCCGCAGGCCGCTGCTGGGCCAGACCAGCACGGCCACACCCAGGATCCCCAGGGCCAGGCCCGTCCAGCCCTTGGGCCCCAGGGGCTCCTTCGCCATGGTGAACACCGCCAGCCACAGGGGCACCAGGGCCGCCAGCACCGCCACCAGTCCCGTGGAGACGTGCAGTTCGGCGTAGGACACCAGGGCGTTCGAGCACCCCAACAGCAGGGCGCCTACCACCATGAGGTGGCCCGCCTCCGTCATGGAAGGCCAGGCCTCGCGGCGCAGCCGTCCCAGGCTCAGGGCCAGCAGGGAGGCCCCGGAAAACCGTACGGCCACCATGCCGTAGGGCGTGAAGGATTCCAGCCCCAGGGCGATGGCGAAATAGGTGGAGCCCCACACGATGGCCACGGTCAGGTAGGCCAGCCAGGCCAGCATCAGTGGGGCTGCTGCGGGGCGATCACTTGGGCTTCACCCTTTTCCCTGCGCCCTCGATGGGGAAGGGGCTCGGACCCGCTTTCTCCCAATGCGTTTCCAACACCATGGTGGTGCGCGTGGTGACCATGGGCCCCAGCATGCGGATGCGGCGCAGGCGCTCGGCGATGCCGGCCGGCGTGTCGGCCACGATCTTCAGTAGGAGCGCGTCCTCCCCGGCGATGGTGTGGGCCTCCAGGATGTCGGGCTCGTCCTCCAGGGCCTTGATGAAGCGCTGCTCGATGCCTTCGTTGTTGTCCTTGTAGCGCACGGCCACGAAGGCCACGGTGGGCTTGTTCACGGCGGCAGGAGAGACCCTGGCCGCGTAGCCATTGAGGATGCCATCGGCCTCCAGGCGCTTCACGCGGTCGATGATCGTGGGTCGGCTGACCCCCAGACGCTCAGCCAGTTCCGCATGGCTCATGCGTCCGTCCTGCTGGAGCATGGCCACCAGCCGGCGGTTCAAATCATCTTCCATCAGCAGCTTCGCCATGGGTGGCTCCAGACAAAAGGGATGGGGGTCTTCCATCAACAGTATGCCAGCGGATGTCACCGGATGAATGACAACCCGTCAATCCTATCCGGGGAGAGGTAAACTGGGCCCTGAGGTGCCCATGGACTTCACCCGACCTTTCACGGACCAGAGCTTCTTCCTCGTTGCGGGGCCCTGTGTCATCGAAAGCCGGGACCACGCCCACCTCATGGCCTCCAGCCTGCGGGATCTGGCCGAGGCGCGGGGGATCCCCTTCATCTTCAAATCCAGCTTCGACAAGGCCAACCGCACCAGCGGTGACAGTCATCGGGGGCCGGGGATGGAAGGCGGGCTCGATATCCTCGCCGAGGTGCGCAGCCGCTATGGCGTGCCGGTGTTGACGGACGTTCATGAAAGCGATCAGTGCGCCCCAGCTGCCCAGGCGGTCGACGTCCTGCAGATTCCGGCCTTCCTCTGCCGCCAGACAGACCTGCTGGTGGCCGCCGCCGCCACGGGCCGCACGGTGAATCTCAAAAAGGGCCAGTTCCTCGCGCCCTGGGACCTGAAGCACGGCGTGGAGAAGCTGCGGTCCGTCCCTGGGCACGGCCCCGTGTGGGTGACCGAGCGCGGCTCCACCTTCGGCTACGGGAACCTGGTGGTGGACTTCCAGAGCTTCCCCCACCTGCGCAAGACTGGCTGCCCGGTCATCTTCGACGCCACCCACAGCGTGCAAAAACCGGGCGCCCTAGGCGCCACCACCGGCGGCGCCCGGGAGATGATCCCCACCCTGGCCCGGGCCGCCGCCACGGCGGTGGACGGCTTCTTCTTCGAGGTGCACGACTGCCCCGAGAAGGCCCACAGCGACGGCCCCAATGCCATGCGGCTGGAGGCCTTCGGCGACCTCCTGGACCAGCTCCTTGTGCTCTGGCGGGCGGGGCGTGCCGCGGCCCTGCAGGATCCCGCGGGGCAGTGATGACGGAACCCCTGAAGGCCGGGCGCGGCTTGGAGTTGCGTCCCTTGAAGGTGGGTGACGCCGGGGCCCTCTTCGCCCTGGTGGAAGCGAACCGGGACCGCCTGCGGCGCTGGTTGCCCTGGCCCGACGCCAACCGGAGCGTGCATGACTCCCGGGCCTACATTCTGCGCGTGCGGGCCCAAGCGCGGCGCGGAACGGCCTCCTCCTTCGGCCTTTGGTGGAAGGGCGAGCTGGTGGGCGTGGCGGGCTTCGTGTGGATCGACACCGCCAACCGAAGCGCCGCCCTTGGCTATTGGCTGGCTGCCTCAACCGAGGGCCACGGCCTCATGACCACCGCCGTATCCGCCCTGCTCCGCCATGGCTTCCGCACCCTGAAGCTCAACCGCATCGAAATCCGCGCCGGTGTCCGCAACCGCCGCAGCCGAGCCATCCCGGAGCGCCTGGGCTTCCGCCACGAGGGCACCCACCACCAGGCCGAGCGCCTGGCCGACCGCTATGTGGATCACGCGGTCTACGGGCTGCTGGCGGGGGAGTGGGGAGCTACTCCAGGCCAGACGCGTAGGTGAGGTTCAGCAGGGCCATGGCCCGGGTGACCTTGCCCACGCTGTTCTTGGTGGTGTCGGTGTAGGGGATGCCCCGGCGCTCCAGGGCTTCGCAGTCGAAGTTGCCTTCGCCGCTCAGGTCGAAGCAGAGGGCGCCGTCCTTGATCGAGTCCGGGTTGATGCGGTAGCCCGATGCGGGCACGGCGCTGACGATGACGTCGGCCATCCGGATGAAGCCCTCGAGGTGGTCCTTGTTGGTGTTCGCATGGCAAAGGATGGGGGTGGCCTTGAGGTTCGCCACCATCGCGGTGAGGGGCCGGCCGATCCGCAGGCTGTCATTGATGACCAGCACCGTCTTACCCGCCAGCCAGCCCTCGCCGAAGCCCCGCTTGAGGGTTTTCACCATGGCCCGCGCCGTGCAGGGCATCATGCAGCGGTGCTGGGTGCCGTCGTCCATGCGCTTCCGGTACTTGTTCAGGAAGCCGATATTGATGGCGTGCAGGCCCTCGATGTCCTTGCTGGGATCCACCAGATCCATCACTTCGTCGTCCTTGATCTCGGGGTAGCGCAAGGGGTAGAAGATGAACACGCCCTGGGTTTTCTCGTCCTGGTTGAGCCGCGCCAGCAGCTTCACCAGCTGCATGCCGTTCTCCACCCGCAGGTCCGCGGCGTTGATGCCCGCATCCTCGCAGTCCTTCATGAGCCAACGCTG
>JANYAS010000015.1 GCA_025361205.1 Holophagaceae bacterium | reverse complement strand
TGCGCTCCAAGGGCATCACCAGTCCGTTGACGGTCATCGGCAGGCGGGGCGTCCACATCATCTGTCGGATGCCTGCCCATGTCCCGGAACTGAAGACGGACACCCGGACGCTCCAGTCACCCCGCATCGACATCAAGGTCTCTGGACTCGTGGTCGCACCCTGGAGTCCTGACAAGCGGCTGTGCATCAACGGGCAGGACGTGTCCGATGACCCCGCTGCCATCGCTGCCTTCCTTGGGGACTATCAGCGGCTGCTGGCGTCACTCCCGGAAGTGGACCCTCGTGATCTGGTCCCTGACATGACCGAGCGGTATCCCCTACCTGCCGCCGTGACACCTGTCACGCAGGCACCCACGACCACGACCCCATCAACGGCTGCTGCTGCCCTTCCCACCACTGCTGCCGCCTCTGCCACTGTTCCTGCCCCACCACCCGCCAGGGCGCCCCGCAGCCGCGTCAGGTTCAGCGAGGACCGTCCGACCACCTTCTACCCGGGTTATGCGGGACTGCAATACAACCGCCGCAAGAACAACGCCACGACCCACGCCGGGAATCTGGACCCTTCGATTGAGGGCAAAGGTCCTCGCGGCAAGCTGCTGAAGGTGGCGGCTGATTGCATCATCCACTACGGCATGAGCGACCAGGACACCTGGGAGATCATCCGAGACACCTTCAACCCGCGCTGCCGGAGCAAGGATGGCGGGCGCTACCCGTGGCGCAAGGACGAGGTTGCCTGGGCGATTGAGATTGCCCATCAGCCGGACAGCTACTCGACCCTGGATCAGGTCAGAGGTCCGGTGGACATCACCAACGCCCTCGCCCATGAGCGTGCCCGTGGTGAACGTGCCAACGCTCGGCGGGTTGCTGGTCAGAGGTCGGAGCGTGGTCAGGACTACCGCAACATCCGATCCTTCATCGGGACCTACTACGAATTAGACGCCACGGCTCGGCTGCCCTTCAAGGACCTGCTGAGTGCTGTGAACCGCGCTCTGGTTTTTGAGGAGCAGGACGAAGTATCACGGCAGCGACTTGGGAAGTTGCTTGCTGAGGACGGTATCGAGTCGGATCGTGGTGTGGTCAGTGGACTGAAGGTGAAGCTGTGTGATGACCCTTCACTGTGTCGTAACTCACTCCTATACCTCGCCTGTCCCGCTGCCCCGTGTCCGATATATTTCCAAGGGGGAGTATAAATCGAACATCGCCCCTTCCCCGCATTCCTCTGGGAATGGGTCAGGCTGGTTTCGCGGCGCGGGCACGGCGTGACTGGTCAGTGGGCGAGTCCGGCTCGTAACTCGGGCACCCGTGGTCATGGCGGCATCGAGGCAGGCGCACTAGGAAAACCCCACCCCTGTCCCCGGCTGACGGAAGGTCAGTATGAAGGTTGACCACCCCATGCCTTTCCAGTGCCGTTGACCACGGTCCGGGAAATACCCTCCCGGGTAGCGCCTTCCCTCGCTGGATACGTGATGGGGCAACGATCTACGGTCCTCCGGTTACTGATAACCGGGTGATAACCGGGACCATCGGCGGTATCATGTAATCAGCACTTAACTGCGAAGTGCGGTTCTTCGGACAACACGCGTTCATCACGCGAAAGACTGTGCCCGTTAGTGATATTGGTCGGAGCGGAGAGATTCGAACTCTCGACCCCCTGCTCCCAAAGCAGGTGCGCTACCAGGCTGCGCCACGCTCCGATGGAATCAGTGTACCGCTACTTGCTGCCGGTGGGGACGCTTCGAGGCGTTGGCCCTGGGTATGTCCCTCGGCTGGTGGTCGGGTTTGGCGGGAGCCGAGGTCGTGGCCATCCGTCCTTTTGGGGCTGCGGCCTTGGCGAAGCAGCGAATTCCATTCAAAGGTCACTCGGCGCACAACCCACAGGCCAACAGCTCCGGGTAGGCCTGGGTGCTCCAATCCATGTAGGGGTCGCGCATGTCAAAATCACGGCCCAGCTGATGCTCGCAGCTGGCACAGACGGCAAAGGATGGCCCCGGAACGTCGCGTCCCGCCGTTATGATGGGCTCGTGGCGGTGAACCAAGGGACACCCCAGGATGACAATCCAACTCCCGAGGCCCGATGGATGCTTGATCACGGTGTGGTCTATGGCTGGCTTCCGATTGAAAGGTCCGGGTTCAATCTCTGAAAAGGGGACGGCTTGAGCTGATGAAGAATAACCTGAGCACCCCTCGATGCCATTAGGTTCTTCGGCAAGCCTGCCAGGTGGCCTGAGGACTGGCAGGCGGACAGTTGCCGGTTCTAGGCTCACCTGACCGACTGCGCCGCCCCTGCGTGACAGAATGGATCAGTAGGCCTTGGGTGGGTGGAAAAGGGGAGTGTCATGTCATGGGATCACTATGTTTCTCCGGTGCATTTGAAGCGGTTCCTGTCTCCCGGCCTTAAGGACGGTCTGTACGCCCTTCGCAAAAGCGACATGAGCTTGACCACCCCGCGCCCTAGAGAAGTCTGCCAGGTGGAGGTGAGCGGCCTCCCCCCGAATGCATCAGCGGGATCGGCGATCGAGGCGGTCCTGAGCGGGATCGAAAGCAATTACAACCGTTCCGTTAACAAACTTCTCGCGAACCAGCTGGACGAGGAATGCATCCGCACCCTCGCCGGATTCGCCGCTTGCGTCACCCTCGGCTCGCCCGCCGGCCGGCGGCTTCAGGCGGAGGCACAGCGCCTCCAGTTTGAAAGGGGCACCATGGACGTGGCTGCCCCTGGGGGGGTTTGCGAACCGGCCTCCGCCTTGGGGCAAGGGTTCAACCCTGCCCTCAGGGAGAACCTGGCCCTGACATTCAAGCAGACAGCGGGAATCGTGGCTCTCATCGCCGAATTTGGAAACGCCGATTGGGACATTCTCATCAACGACTTTGATGATCGCCCCTTCTTCACCAGTGACTACCCGGTGGCCGTGGAGGCGACCCCGGATCCCCGGGTGCTCAACCGGGTGGTTCCCCTGGCCCCCAAGCTGGCCGTGAGGATTCGTCCCAGGGTGCCGGATGACCGCAGTGACGCCGACCTATCGTTCTCAGCTTTTGGCAGCAGGACCTGGCGCCTCTCGCGCGATGAGGTGGTCAAGGTCAACCGAATGGTGGTTCGTTGTGCCGAGGACCTGGTCTTCTTCCGGGACCACAAACAATGGGTCACCAAGTTTGTGGAGAGGAACCGGGGGTTCCGCGTGGAGACCCGCCCGAAACAGGTGCGGCTGGACGATGGCCTCCACCTGCTGGACCTCATGCAGGTGGTGTCGACCCGTCCTTGAGCGTGGCTAAACGAGACCGCTGCTACTTGCCCACGGCCACGCTGCGGAGGTTCAGGCCAGCGCGCTGGAGGTCGAAGATCTTGGCGGCGAGCCCCACGATGAGCTGGGTTTCCATTTCTTCGCGCCCGCGCTTGGTGGCACCGGCAGGGGGTATGGCGGCGATGTCAGCGGCGGTGTGGGTCTTGGACCAGGCCAGATCCATGGCGAAGGAGATGCGCTTCTCCTGGCTGGCGAGCTCTCCGGCCACGTTGGACATGCGGCCATCCCCGCCGTAGCCGATTCGCAGCCAGCCCGGACCCTCGAAGCCCCGGCTGCTGTTGCTGATGTTGATGGACTGGATCCGCCCGGCGGCGCCGTAGCTGAAGTCCATCCGGGTGTGCACGCCCTGCTCGTCGTTGCGGAAATCCAGGCGCACGGGCTGCTTGGTGGTCTTGTCCACGTTGACTTCGAGCTTGCCGCGCTTCCAGAAGCCCAGGCTCGAGGTCAGGCTCTGCTCGCGCTTCTTCGCATCCCAGGGCTGGGTGGGGGCGTTGAAGACGAGGCGCTGCACCGCCCGGCCCTCCAGGGTCTCTTCGCCCACCAGGCCGGCCTGGAAGGTGGGGGCGTCGATGTAGACGGCCTTGATGTCGTTCAGTGTCTGGCGGAACCAGGCCAGGTAGGTGGTCGGCGCATCCGAGGGGGGCAGATCCACCCGGGTGGTGTAGGCGTTCTGCTCCTTGCTGTAGATGAAGCCGCGGTCGCCGCGCCGGGTGTAGAGGATCGTCCCGAAGTCACCGGCCAGATCCGTCTTGAAGTCGCCATTGGCGAAATAGGTGCCCTTGACCCGGAGGTTGGCCTGGCCGCCCTGGCTGTTGCCCGTCACCGCACCCTGGCTGAGGCTGTCCACCTTCTGGTTCACGGCGGCCCCGCTGAGGGCGATGCCCAGGGTGCCCTGCATCTGCACGGAGGTGATGCCCTGGTAGGCCTGCCCAAACCAGCCGGCGTCCACGGCGTCGAGGGTTTCGCGGAGGGTCCGACGGGCGGCCTCGGCTTCGGGGGTCGCCTTGGCTGATGCGGCCTTGGCCGGGGCTGCCTTCGGGGCTGGCTGCTTGGGCTTGGCCGCCGTCTGGGCGGGGAGGAGGGTGGCGATGAGCAGGAAGGGCAGGGCGGAAAGGCGCATGGGAATCCTCAGTGGCTAACGATGAGGGTGTCTGGGGGGAGCTTTTGGTTCCGGCCGCTCCTTGGCGAAGCAGGCTCGGCAGAGGGACTTGTCCGGATCGTCCGGCACGAACGGCAGGTATTCCTGGGTCCCGCAGGTGGCACAGGTGATCCGGGTCAAGATCCGGGCCGCATCATTCCCGCCCTTCCGCTTGTAGGAGAAGGAACGGCGGTAGCAGTCCGGGCACAGGTAGAACTTCTGGCCCGGTTCGACCTTGAAGAGCATCGCGCACTCGGCGCAAATCTTTTCCCGGGGGGCCTTGGGGTCGGGCGGCGCCACGGGAGTCCGCTTGGTCAGCAGGACCGGCGGAAGGCTCGGGGCAGGGTCCGGAACCGTATCCCCGGAAACGGGATCGTTCGTTAATTTGGGCCCTTTTTTCATCGCGTTGGTTCCAGGTCGGCCGAGGCCGAACCCCCAGATTACCCCATCCGATGGCAGCCCGCGCGTTCCGGTCCTGAAACGCACGGCATTCCCATGCCTTGAATGGGCGCCCAGTCTGGCATCCTGGGCGCATGACCCTGTCCGCCGACCTCTTGGAGCCCCTGCGCCGCGGGGAGTCCCGGGCCCTGGGCCGGGCCATCTCCTGGATGGAGAATGGCCACCCGGGCGCCCGGGATCTCATGGCCCGGCTCTGGCCCCACTTGGGGCGGGCCGCAGTGCTCGGCATCACGGGCTCTCCCGGGGCTGGCAAGAGCACCCTCACGGATCAGCTGGCCCGGGCCTTGCGGGCCGAAGGGCAGAGGGTGGGCATCCTGGCCGTGGACCCCACCTCGCCCTTCAGCGGCGGGGCCATCCTGGGCGACCGCATCCGGATGGGGCGCTGTGCCGCGGACC
This sequence comes from Holophagaceae bacterium, assembly GCA_025361205.1. Taxonomy (GTDB): domain Bacteria; phylum Acidobacteriota; class Holophagae; order Holophagales; family Holophagaceae; genus Geothrix. The sequence goes on along the minus strand of JANYAS010000015.1, from coordinate 416 downwards.
CCGGCATCTTCATCCGCAGCATGGCCACCCGCGGGGCCCTGGGCGGACTGGCCCGGGCCACCCAGGACGCCATCGACCTGCTGGACGCCGCGGGCTTCGATACCGTGATCGTGGAAACCGTGGGCGTGGGCCAGGACGAGGTGGACGTGGTCAGCTGCGTGCAGACCTGCTGCGTGGTGCTGGTGCCGGGCATGGGGGACGAGATCCAGGCCATCAAGGCCGGGATCATGGAGGTGGCGGATCTGTTCGTCATCAACAAGGCCGACCGGGAGGGGGCCGACCAGGTGGAGCGGGAAGTCGAGACCATGAAATCGCTCGCCATGGCGCGGGGCTGGGATCCTCCCGTGCTGCGTACCGTGGCCCAGCGGGGCGAGGGGGTGGCGGAACTCCTGGCCCAGGTTCGGAAGCATGAGATC
>JANYAS010000001.1 GCA_025361205.1 Holophagaceae bacterium | reverse complement strand
GCGCTCCTCGGCGTCAGCGCCCTTGAACGATGAACCACATCGCCCTGCGGGCCCTTCCTTCTCGGTATCGCCAAAGGCGATACGCGAGACAGAGGGAAATTTGATGAGCATCCCGCCTGGCATCGTCGCGGCACGCGGGGGTTTTGGGACAGGCTCGTACGGCCCAGCACGGGCCAAGACCCGGGGCAATCCGACTCACCCCGCCAAGAGATTTGGGTCTGAATGCCCCGTCGCCGAAGCTAAACCCTTTAAAACCACCTGGCACGTTCCTTGAATTAACTCTATGTCGAGCAACTGAAGTTGCTTCTCCAGAGTCCAAGGAAAGCCTTGATCTGTTTAATGATCAACTGTATGTTTGAACAGTTGTTTTCGTCGACTGTCCGAGCGGCAATCCCCGCTTTGCCAAGACACAGGAGGACGACATGATGCTTCGAAACTTCAGCCGGATGGCCGCAGGTGGGCTGCTCCTGATCGGGGGGCTTGGGTTCCTGGGTTGTGGTGGGGGAAGCAGCGCCTCTGCTCCTGCGGGGACGCCCACTCTGACGCCAACAGCCACGCCCATGCAAGTGACCCTTGGTGATGCTCCAGCAGACTGGATCATGGCTTTTGGCATAACCGTGCAGTCGATCTCGCTCATGAACACCGGTGGGGCTTCGGTGAATGTAATACCAACTGCTGCCCCCATAGAGATGATGCAGTTGATGGCCACCGTGCAGCCGGTCTCGGCCATGAATGTGCCGCAGGGTTCCTACACCCAAGCCACGGTCACGGTCGCCTCCGTGTCGATGGGTTACATGGACCCCGTGTCCCACACCTACAAGCAGAAGACGATGGCGGGCCCCTTCACGGCCAAGGTCCCCTTCAACCCGAACCTGATCGTGGGGACTACCCCCATGGCGCTGAATTTCGATATGAACATGGCTTCCTCGGTGGCCATCGACGGGTTGGGGAATGTCACCTTCACTCCGGTCATGACTGCTGCGATGTCCCCGGTATCCAGCAGCGCCGCCGATCCCTTCCAGGGCGGCATGCAGCACATGGTGGGGCGCGTCTCCAGCATCACGGGGGCGACGTTCACGATGGGCTCGATGATGGGGATCCAATCAACCACCTTCACCACGAACAGCAGCACCCAGTTCCCCAGTGCCGGGATGACCGGCGTGGGGTCCATGGGCACCGGCATGATGGTGGCGGTGGATGCCAGCCTCCAGGCCGACGGATCCTACCTGGCCCAACGGGTGGAATACATGGGCACTGGCGCCTCAGGAATGATGGGCGGTGGGTTGGTCGCATCCATCACCGGGAATCCCCCGACCCAACTCACGATGACCGCCACGGGTGGCATGGGCGGGGGCATGATGGCCTCCTCCATCTCGGGAACCTTGACGGTCACTCTCCCTGCCTCCGTACCCTACAACATCGATTCCAACGGCGTGGACCTCACCAGCCTCTCGTTCACCCCAGCCTTCGGCCCTGCGAGCCTCGCCAAAGGGCAACGAGTGGAGGTGGTGAGCGGTAGTGGCATGATCGGCGGCGGCATGATGGGTGGCACTGGCTCCCTCACGGCCAGCCAGGTCCGCCTTGAACAGCAGGGCCTCCATGGGGCGGTGTCCGCGTATACCACCAACGGATCCCAGGCGTCCTTCACTCTGACCCTCCCCTCGGATTCCGCTTTCACCACGCTTACGGGCGCCGCCTCCATCCAGGTTTACAAGCAGGCGAGCACCCAGCTTCACGGCCTCACGACCATCGCGAATGGCAACAATGTCCAGGCCCGAGGTCTGCTGTTCAATGATGCTGGCACCTACAAACTCGTCGCCACCAAAATCGCACCTGGTTCCGCCGTCACCGTGACCCCGCCCGCAGCCGGTTCCACCGCCACGCAGATCAGCATGGGCGACGCTCCCGCTGACTGGATCACGGCTTTCGGCATGACCGTGAACTCGATCTCGATGATGAATTCCAACGGGACGTCGGTGAATGTAGTGCCCACCGCTGCTCCCCTGGAAATGATGCAGACCATGGCCACCATGCAGCCGCTTTCGGTCATGAGCGTGCCTCAGGGCAACTACACCCAGGCCACCGTGACGGTTTCCGCCGTGACGATGAGCTACATGGACCCCGTGTCCAAGACCTTCATGCAGAAGACGATGGCAGGCCCCTTCACCGCCGCGGTTCCCTTCAGTCCGACCATGACTGTGGGATCCTCGCCCATGGCCCTGAACTTCGACATGAACATGGGCTCCTCGGTTTCCATTGATGGATTAGGGACTATCAGCTTCACCCCCGTCATGACGGCCATGACTTCTGGCGTGTCCAGCACGGGACCGAATCCCTTCCATGGCGGCATGCAGCACCAGGTCGGAAGGGTGACCGGCATCTTGGGCTCCCAGTTCACCATGGGCTCGATGATGGGGATCCAGACGACGACCGTCATGACGAACAGCAGCACCCAGTTCCCCAGCACGGGCCTGAGCAGCATGGGCACGATGAGCACCGGCATGATGGTGTCCGTTGATGCGACCCTCCAGGCTGACGGCACCTACATGGCCCAGCGTGTGGACTACCTGGGCACCGGGTCCACCGGAATGATGGGCGGGGGCCTGGTCACCAGCATCACGGGTAACCCTCCGACCCAACTCACCCTGATCGCCAACAGCGGCATGGGTGGCGGCATGATGGCCTCCTCCATCGCCGGGACCCTGACCGTCACGTTGCCTGCCTCCGTTCCCTACAGCTTCGATGCGAATGGCATGGACCTCACCGGGTTGCCCTTCACGCCCGCCTTCGGTCCCACCAGTCTCGTCAAAGGCCAGAAGGTGGAAGTGGTGAGCGCCAGCAGCATGACGATGGGTATCGGCATGGGCGGTGGCATGAATGGCGACGGCATCGGCACCCTCACCGCCAGCCAGGTTCGCCTGGAGCAGCAGGCGCTTCACGGCGTGGTATCCGCCTACTCCGCCACCGGAACCCAGGCGACCTTCACCATGACAATCGCTGCAGACTCAGCTTTTGCGTCCCTCACTGGGATTACCGCTATCAAGGTCCATCAGCAGGCAGGGACTCAACTTCAAGGCCTGGCGGCCATCACCGACGGTAGCGATGTCCAGGCCCGAGGTCTGCTGTTCTACGACGCTGGAACCTACAAGCTGGTTTCAAGCGGGATGACCACTCACTAGAATTGGAGTGATCCTCAGGATCTAGAACTGCGGCACCACTGGGATATTTTCCTGTGGTGCCGCAGTTTGGTATATCCATCGCTAAAAAATCCCGGGGACCTGATTGCCAAAATCAACTCCGCATTTCATGTGGAGAACGTCTCTACCGGAAGGTTTGATCATTGATGAAGCTAATTGACGTATTCACCATGGTCCCAGGGCGTTTTCGACCACGTAAAACCTGAACGGGTCCAGAACAACCCGAGCGTAGGCGGGGGAATTGGTGGTTCTTTGGAGAACCCCCGCCAGCTCCACGACGAGCTGGACGAGGCGCTGCTCGAAGCGTACGGCTGGTCGGAGGGTCAGGGATCATTGAACCACCGAGAAACACCGATGAACACCGATAAAAGCACTGATGCAAAAAAGGCAGATCGTCCTTTCATCGGTGTTCATCGGTGTTCATCGGTGTTCATCGGAGGACAAACAGTCTTTCTCTCCGGTGGCCTTCAGCGATGCGGAGATTCTGGAACGCCTGATGCCCTCAACCGCGAACGTGCGGAGGAGGAAAAGCGGGCCTCGTGCGCTGGGCTGCGCCCCGACTGCCAGGCCCCTGAGACAGTCCAGGCCGTGGCGACGGCCCTGATTAGGGGTTGTTACGGAATAACCTTTGTTGAATTCGCCATTCTGCTACGGCCCCTTATGCCGTTCACGCCAATTTCGAGAAGGGTTGTTTTATGACAACGGCTTAGTGCAGTCGAGCGACCTGCCGCTTCGGAATCAGCTGCTCGCATCGAACCTCAGCCCTGGCCCAAAGACCTCAAGGACCAGCTCGGCGCCCTCCGCGCCGTGGTCTCCTCGTCTGCCCGCCTGTGGACCCTGGAGCAGGTCGCCCAGGCGTTCCGCAGCCGGGGCCGCTACCGCGAAAGCGTCGCCGCCCACCTGGATCTGCTGGCGGATCTTGGCATGCTCAGCCGCATCGACACGGATGGCGGACCTCTCCGGCATCGGCCCCCGGCCCTCGGGGCTTGACCAGGACCGACTTGCGTTCGAATCGAAAGGAAAGGCTTTTACCGCCAAGGCGCCAAGAACGCCAAGAAGGGCAACAGACAAGGCCTTGGGCTCTTCTCGGTAGCGCCTGCGGCAATACACGCGACGAAATCATGACTGGGGTCTTGGTGGTGATCGTTGTCTTTGACTGCGACGTGATATCAGAACAAGGCCAGCGGCGACCAAGACGCCGCTGGCCTTGAGGGCCTATTTGACGACCTTCTTGATGACCCTTTTGGCGGGTTTCCGGGGCGTGGCCGCGGGGACGGTGGCTTCCACGAGGCCGGTCTCGACCTGACGGACTTCGGCTTTGGCTTCGTTGACCTTCACATCGATCTCCACGCGGCGGTTCTTGGCCTGACCGTCCTTGGTGGCATTGTCGGCGATGGGCTTGTCGGGACCGAACCCCACGGTGGTGATCCTGGCAGCAGGGATGCCGGAATCCCTCAGCACGTTCGCCACCGCGTCTGCACGGCGCTTGGCCAAGGTCGTGTTGAAGGCCCTGGTGCCCACGGATGAGGTGTGGCCACTCACCACCAGTGAGTAGTCACCTGGGAAGGCCTTGAGACCCTCGGCCACCTTCTGGATGGCAACCGTGCCTTCGGGGGAAAGAACGGCCTTACCGTTGGCGAAGTGGAGCGTAGCCTCGTCCAGGATGATCTTGGCCGGTGGTGGCGGCGGCACGGGTCGGACCACTTCTATGGGCGGTTCGGGCGGCGGCGGCGGCGGGGGAGGCGGAGGCGCCACAGGCTCGGGAATCGGCTCGGGGGGCGGGGGCGGTGGCGGCGGGGGGGCCGCAACGACCTTCTTGGCTCCTCCCCAGGTGTAGCCAATGCCAGCGAGGGTGAGAACCATACTGTGATGGCTGTCATTCGGGAGGGGTACCCGCAGGGCCTTGACATCCAACTGAACGATCATGCGTTCACTGAGATGACCCATGAGGCCCACGCCAGCATGGTAGTTGAGCTTCGTTTGGTCACTGTTCACCAGCGGAGGATGCACCCGGGTGCCCCCCGACCCGACGGCGAGGTAGGGGTACCAGTTGTCCGCGCCGGGTCGGAGGTTCAACAGGACCGATCCGAGGCCTTGATATTCATGGGTCTTGGCTCCCGTATTAAGGACCTCCTGTTCGGTTCGGAGCGCCTTCAAATCCAAGGCCCAACGATCACTGAACCAAAGGCCCGCGCCAAGGCCGTAGGTGAAACCATTCTGGTAGTAGTTGTCGCGGGTGTGAAAGTCCCCGCCCAGAAAGACGGTGCCGTAAGACTGGCCCTGCTGGGCGAACAGGCTTAGGGCCGACCCCGCCAAAAAGACCAACAACGTTTTTTTCATATAACCTCCTTGGGTGCAGACCACATCCCCATGGACAACCTATGCAGCTTTTTCTTCGGGTGCAACCTGAACCTGGCTTTTTTTTGCTAGGCTCAGCTTGAATCCAATCATTCGCCCTATGGGTGGCCGGAGGGATGCTCCTCCCTGTCTTCCTGGGCCGACCCCTAAGGGAAGCAGCCATGGATTTCGAACTAAAACCCGGTGACCGCGTGACCCTCACCCGTGAAGGTGTGGCCTTCTACGGAGGCGCCTGGCCTCACTTTGTTCCCCAAGGGCAAGGTGGAGGCACCACCGGCACGGTGCTGGTTGCCGAAGCTCGCCCCTGCAAACCAGGAGCCGCGCCCCGGCCCTACTATGTCCGTTGGGACAGCGGCGTGGAGAACAGCTACCGGGTTGAAGACCTGGAGGCCGCCCCGGCGGCGGAAGCCGGACCCCCAACCAATATCGTGCCCTTCCTGCGCCCCAAATGACGGGGGGGCGCCCCGGGCCTTGGATGATCCCGCGCGAATTTCAGTTCCTGCAAAGGAAGCAAGGCGTGGGCCACTGGAAGAAGCAACCTCCTGTCGAGGGGTGGTTGACAAGCCCTCCATTGGCTTGACATTGGGTCTCGCTCTGCGGGGCGACGGCCCCGTCTACTCTTAAAGGAGAAGGAAAATGGCATACGCGATCGTGCACTTCTTCCCGGGCGGTACCAAGAAACACTACGAGGCGTCCATCGCGGCGGTGCATCCCGCCAAGAACAGCCTGCCGAAAGGCCAGATCTTCCATGCTGCGGGCCCGTCGGCAGGAGGTTGGACCGTCGTGGCCGTCCACGAATCCAAAGAGAGTTGGGAGAAGTTCCGCGACGACATTCTCATGCCCCGGATGGAACAAGGCATCCACGGCGGCTTTCCCGCCCCACCCCACGAGACCGCCTTTGAGGTGCAAAACCTGCAGCAAGTGCAGGCTGTTCACGGGTAGCCGGGAGGTCCCGGAACATGGGTGGCACGAGGACCTTCCTCACCCTTCCTGGATGGGCAGCGGGTGCAAGGCCGCGAACATCGTTGGGGTGCCGTTCCGGTTGTAATCGAGAGTCATCGTCCCGCAACGCCCTGGGTCGCCGCTATCGGTGGCAGGAATAGCAAGACCTGGTTACCAATCAGACTCAGCCTGAAAACCTTGAACCGCGAAAGGGTGCAAGATGATGAATTCCCTTCGGCCTGGCTGACAGCGCTGGGCGCGTCCCAATTCCTCCAATTCCACCAGGGGCGCCTCGAACTTCACCTTCTCCCGCAGCCCGTTTGAGCCGTACTGCTGGATCTTCTTCGTTGCACCTCGTTCGTTTCGTTTGCCTTGAAGCAGGCGATCAGCCACGATGCGAGCCGGGGGGGCGTCCGCCAGCCCCGCGGCAAGGCCAATTCCCCAAAGAACCGCCTTGCCTCATTCAGATGGCATTCCGCGATCCGTGCCGCTGATCTGAACCTATCAGCGCCGACCACGCCACCAGAGCCAACGGGTCGGACCGGTGTGGCTTTGTGTGAGCGTGTCCCCCCGCGGTCCCAACCACGCCCGGGTAGACGAACCAGGGTGAGCGAATGCCCGGATGAGGTCGGCACCCGCCCGAGGCCAAGGCGAGGCAAGCGCTCATCCGGTGAGGCGGCGTCGGGACGCGGGCCGACCGAGTTCATCAGGTCGATCAATTTCACCAAACAACACTTTCAAGATGAAGCTCAGGACACCGAGCAATCTTTACCAAAATTTGTATTTATAAAATAATAGGCTACTTAGATTGGTGGCTTGAATCCTGCTGATATTTCTAGCTTCAAAGCCCGAACCGGGTTCCGCCCGTTTCCCTGAATCGATCCGGCAACCGATCCGACCTACGCCCGGAGGCCTTTTGCAGAATCTAACGCCACTCCCATTCCAAAGGCGCAGCTGGCCCTTCTGGACCATGGCCCCCCAGGATTCCGCGCCAGGGAGGGTGGGTTCTGGACGAACTAACCCCGAGATTCTGGCCCCAGCCCAAGAGGATCGTTCATGTTGAACCATGGAAACGCCCAATCCCGGCGCCTGCCGAGCGGCCATGACCTTCGCCGAGGCCCGGCCAATCGACGGAGGGAGAAGGACAACTCCAGTCTGATCTTCGACTATGCCCCCCTGGGGCTGCTCCACTTTGATCCACTGTCCCCCCTCAAATCCAGCAACCCTGCCTTCGCCGTCCACGAAGCCATGGTGGGTTTCGGTGGGTCCCTCGATGGTGGGCTTGAGAGCGGCCATGACGCGGTCCGGGCTGGCAAGCCGGACTCCGGCGGGCGGAACGCCCCCTCCCCTGACATGAAGACTCACCATGGCCGGCTGCAGACCTATGCCGCCCGGGCCCCCATCGGCGGGCTGGGCCTCATCGAAAAGCACGGCGAATCCCAGCAGCCCGAAGCGGAGCTTCAGCGGATCGCCGAGTTGTATGCAGCCCTCAGCCGCGCCAACAAGGCCATCGTCCGTTCCACCGAAGAGGCTGGCCTGTACCAGCAGGTTTGCCGGATCTGCGCAGAATGCCTCCACCTCGACCTGGTCTTTGTCAGTCGCCCGGATTCCAGGGGCGACGATCTTGAGATCGTAACCGCCGCTGGGCGCCTGTCCGGCTACCTCCATGGCATCCACATGGGGATCGACCCGGATCGTCCGGCCAGCCTGGACCCTTCGGGGCGCTGCCTGGCAGGCATGGGTGAGCAGATCAGCCAGGACTGGGCTCTGGACGCTGGCCTGGCCCCCTGGCGCGAGCGCGCCCAGGCCTTCGGGATTCGGTCCAGTGCGGTCTTTCCGTTGTCCTGTGAAGAGCGGGTGGTGAGCGTATTGAACCTGTATTCGGCTGAACCGGGATTCTTTACGTCTGATCGCCTGGACTTGCTCCGGGAAATCTCCGGGGACACTTCCTTTGCCCTGAATCGATTCGCCCAGGAGGCCCACCGGCAGGAGGCCGAAGAGGCCTTCCGGGCCACATTCGAACAGAGCGCCGTGGGCATCACCCATGTTTCGCTGGAGGGCGAGTTCCTCAAGGTCAACCGGCGTTTCTCGGAGATCATCGGCTACTCGGAAGAGGAACTCGTGGGCCACCCCGTTGAAGAGTTTACGGACCCGGAGGACTGGGCGGCGGATGCCCAGGAGATCCAGGCTTTGTTGGCGGGCACCCGGTCTCGAAGCTCCTGGGAGAAGCGGTACCGTTGCAAAGAGGGCAAGACGCTCTGGGTCCGGATCACGCTCACCTTGCTGCACGACCCGGGCGGCTCGCCCACCTTTTTCGCGAGTGTGGTCGAAGACCTGACGAGCGAAAAACAGGCCGAGGCTGAACACCAGGAACTTGTGGAAAGCCTCCATCAAGCCCAGAAGATGGAAAGCCTGGGCACCCTGTCAGCCGGGATTGCCCACGACATGAACAACATTCTGGCGGCCATCATGGGCACCGCCGAGGTTCTGCAGGTCACCTGCGATCCAGCGGAGGGCGTGGCTGACTACCTCGCCACCATCATCCGGGCCAGCGAACGGGGCCGCGATCTGGTGAAGAACCTGACCACCTTCGCCCGCAAGGGGCTCCGGGAAGCCCAGCTTCTGGATCTCAACATGGTGGTGCTGAATGAGATTGAGCTGCTGCGCCGGACCACCTTGCAGAAGGTCGAGGTGCATTCGGATCTGGACCCCCAATTGCCACCCATCCTGGGCGAAACCTCGGCCATCTCCTCCGCGCTGATGAATCTGTGCGTGAATGCGGTGCACGCGATGCCAGAGGGGGGCACCCTGACGATACGGACCTCCCGGCTGCCGGATCATTGGGTGGAGTTGGTTGTAACGGATACGGGCGAAGGCATGCAACCAGAAGTGCTGGCCAGAGCCATGGAACCCTTTTTCACCACCAAGCCGGTGGGCAAGGGTACCGGGCTCGGCCTGACCATCGCCTTCGCCGTCCTCAAAGCCCACGGTGGCACCCTGGATATCCGCAGCGAACCGGGCCACGGCACCACCGTCTCCGTGCGGTTTCCCGCGGCCCACGGAGAGGTGGATCAGGCCGAGGCGCTGCCCCTCCCTGCGGAGGTTGCGCAGCGGGCCCTCAAGGTACTCATCGTGGATGACGACGAAGCGTTCCTGAGCATCATCCCGAGGCTTCTGCTCTCCCTGGGCCACGCCCCGGAAGTTGCCCGCAGCGGCCAAGCGGCCCTGGACCTTCTGGCGGGTGGCCTGAAGGTCGATCTCGTGCTTCTGGACCAGAACATGCCAGGCCTCAGCGGCACGGAAACCTTGCAGCGGCTTCGGGAACAGTGGCCGGCCTTGCCCGTGCTGCTCGGTACCGGCTATCTGGATGACGCCTCCGCTGCCCGGGTCGCCGACCACCAAGGCGTCCAAATCCTCCACAAGCCCTATTCACGCCTGGCCATAGGCGTCGCCATCAACGAGCTCCTGGTCCCCTAGGCATCCCCATGATGGCCGCCGGCCCCCGAGCCAGGAAACGGGGTGGACTGACCATCAGAACCAGGCTGGCCCGATCTCCGGCCGCGGCTCCCCCGGGTGTGGGAGGAAAAAATCCACCGCCTTTGCGGCCTTGAGCGCGTCCCATCCCAGGGGTGTGAGGACATAGGTGCGACCCACTTCTCGGCTCATCATCCCCATTTCTTCCAGTTTGGGAAAGGAGTCCTCCGCAGGCAGGGGCTGGGTCTCCCCCCTTCCCAGCAGGGCGATGGAGCCGTCCTCCGCGATGAAGAACGTGAGACATCCCTCGGCGTCCTTGGCCGCGAGCCGGAGGATTTTCTGGTCATGGGCTGTCAGGTGCATGAAAACCTCAATGGGTCATCTATCCAGATCATGGGCAACCCATCAAGTTAATTAATGTTAAGAATGCGTTTGGTACCCCGGCCTTTCGAATGGGGTGTGCGGCCTGTCGCGTACCTGCCCGGCCTGTGGTTGGATGGGGGATGCGCATGCGTTGGTTTTGGATTCTTCCCTTGGCGGTGGCCGCAGCCATCATCTGGCTCAGTTCGCAATCGCAGTACCCCGGCGGCCTCCAGTTGCCGCCGCCCCTCGATAAGGTTGCCCACGCCACGGTGTTCGGTCTCCTGGCCTGGTTGCTGGAACTCGCGCTGCAACAGAGCCGCCCAGACCTGCCCATGTACCGACGCCACCTGGTGGTGTTACTGGCGGTAGTGCTCTATGGGGCCACGGACGAGTGGCACCAGTCCTTCGTCCCCGGCCGGTCCTGCGAATTCGGCGACTGGGTGGCGGATGCCGCAGGGGGCGCCATGGCCCTGGCGGTGGGATCGGCCCAACTGGTCTTGACGCGGCGGCTGGGCGCTTTGTCCTGGTGGCGGGGCACTCCGAGACGACCGGATCCCGGGAGGGCCCTGATCCTGGTGGCGGATCCTCACTGGGGCCTGGACCTCACGGGCCTTGGGGAGGCCACAGCCGCCCATCCAGAGGCGGACTGGCTCTTCCTCGGCGATGTCTTCGATGTGTGGGTGGGCATCCCCGGAATGGAGACCCAGGCCCAGCAGCGCTACCTCGCCTGGGTGGATGCGCGCCGGGCGGCGGGACGCTGGGTGGGTCTGTGGCTGGGCAACCGCGAGTACTTCCTGGACGGCCACGCCCCCCGCTTCGACCTGATGGGCGAAGGGCTGGGCGGCCACCTCCAGGGCGAGGCGCTTACCTGGGAGCACGGCGACCTCGTCAACCCGGCGGATCGACAGTACCGCCTGTGGAACGTGGTGTCGCGGTCCGGGTTCGTCTGGCTGGCCTTCCGCCTGCTGCCCGCCGGCACGGCCCGGCGGGTATCGGCCTGGCTGGAACGGAAACTCCGCACCTCCAACACGGCCTACAAGCTGGCCTTCCCCCGGGAGGCCTTCCGCGCCGCCGCCGCAGCGCACGCCGGCACGACCTTCCTCACCGGCCACTTTCACACCCACGAAGCGGAAGCCAATGGCATCGCCCTGCCCTGGGCCCACGCAGGGCGCTTCATGGTGTGGCGGGGCGGGAAGATCGAGGCCCTATAGATTCAGCAGCTCCGCCACCTCACGGCGCAGGTCGGCGATGCCCGAGCCTTTGGCCGCGCTCACCCAGGCGATGTCGGCACTGTGCAGGCCCAGGTCGGCGGCCACGTCCTTCCGCTGCTTGAGGGCCTTGCTGGGCTTCACCTGATCGGCCTTGGTGGCGACGATGCGATGGGGCAGCCCCTCGCTGCGGAGCCAGTCGATCATCTGGTGATCGAGCTTCGTGGGGCCCACCTCCGCATCCACCAGGATGAAGACCATGCGCAGGGTGGTTCGCCCCGTGAGGTACCCCTCGACCATCTTCTGCCAGGTGGCGCGCTCGGCTGCGGGCCCCAGGGCGAACCCGTACCCGGGCAGATCCACGATCCAGCGGTCGGCCCCCGTGAGGAAAATGTTGATGAGCCGCGTGCGGCCGGGCGTCTTGGACACCCGGGCCAGCTGCCTCTGGTTGGCCAGGGCGTTCAGCAGCGAGGACTTCCCCACGTTACTGCGCCCCACGAAGGCCACCTCGGCGTGGCATACGCCCAGGCTCTTGACGTCAGCGGCGGAAGTCACAAATCGGGCATCGGTCAGAGGCTGGGCCATGGGGATCCAATCTTCAAGGGTCAGTCTTCATGCTACCGCCCCTCACACCGTCAGCAGGCTGGTCGGGGCTGGCTGGTCGAAGGCGATGCGGCCGTGGTCGAGGCCGATGACACGCTTCTTCATTCGCTGGATGAGGCTCCGGTCGTGGGTGGCCACCACGACGGTGGTGCCCTGCCCGTTGATGCGCTCGAAGAGGGCCATGATCTCCTGGGCCAGGTCGGGATCCAGGTTGCCGGTGGGCTCGTCCGCCAGGAGCACCAGGGGATCGTTCACCAAGGCCCGGGCGATCGCCACGCGCTGCTGCTCGCCTCCGGAAAGCTGCAGGGGGTAGCTGCTCAGCTTGTGCTGGAGCCCCACCATCTTCAACGCCCGGAAGGTGCGCTGTTTCTGCTCCGCGGTGCTCACGCCCAGCACCTTCAGCACGAAGGCCACGTTTTCGAAGATGGTGCGGCTGCGGATCAGCTTGAAGTCCTGGAATACCACGCCCAGCTTGCGGCGCAGCAAGGGGATGTCCTTCTCGGGCATGGAGGCCAGCCGGTGCCCCGCCACCTGAATCTCGCCGCTGCTGGGAACCTGTTCGCGGAAGAGCAGCTTCAGCAGGGTGGACTTC
>JANYAS010000178.1 GCA_025361205.1 Holophagaceae bacterium | reverse complement strand
CGCCTGCTTCGATTTCCCCATAACGGTCATCCCGGCCCTCGCCGCTCCGGGCTTGTTCAACACCGCATTTCGACGGTGGGCACCGCCGCGCCTACCCACCCCATCAACCGCGTCCCGCCACCGACGAAATGCTCATTGTTTTGGATACAAGGGCTTCATCGTGCCGATGCCATTCATCCACTCCAAGGTCATGCCGATCACCAAGCTGATCGTATCGAGACCCTTGTATTTCAAGGGCGGAGAGGGGGACCAAGCGCGCTGAGAGAAGGGATCAACACCCCCCAGATCTCCCTCCAGGCGGGCCTCCGCTTCTAGCAACAGGTCCCATCTGTCCCTGCGGTTTGTGGGCCGCGGGGCCTCAAGCAGTTACTTGGTGCCCCGCGGCCCACACCTTTACATTGGCGCCGCCCACAGGGCCGCCTCAGGAAGCTGTACCTCCAGCCTCCAGCCTCCCTTGCGCTACCCTTTCCCCATGCTCACCTTCCGCCCCATCCGCCCCGAGGACGACGCCATCGTGGCCGCCATCATCCGCACCGTCATGCCTGAATTCGGGGCCGACGGACCGGGCTTTGCCCTCCATGATCCCGAGGTGGCCCATATGTGCGCGGCCTATTCGGCACCGGGCGCCGCCTACTTCGTGGTGGAAGATGAGCTCGGCCAACGGGTCGGAGGGGGCGGCGTCGCAGCCCTGGAAGGGGGAACTCCCGGCGTCTGCGAGCTGCGGAAGATGTACTTCCTTCAGTCGGCCCGGGGGAAGGGCGCCGGCGTGGCCCTGCTGCGCCACTGCCTGGCGGTGGCCAAGGAGCTGGGCTATCGCACTTGCTACCTGGAAACCCTCACAGGCATGGATCAGGCCATCAAGCTCTACGGGAAACTGGGCTTCCAGCCCCTCTGCGCGCCCCTGGGCCGCACGGGCCACGGTGGCTGCGACCGGTGGTTTGCACTGGAGCTGACATGAAAACACACCGTTCAGGAATCGAAGACAGAGAAAAAAAATACTGTTGTCCACCGATGAACACCGATGAACACCGATCAAAAAATGATGAGAAATTGCCTTTGAATAGAAGTTGCCATTCATCTTTTATCAATCTTTCATCGGTGTTCATCGGTGTTCATCGGTGGCTAAAAATTCTTTTTCTTGAGTCACTGTATTCCAGTGTCTCCCTTTTTTCGCGGTGGCCTGGGATGCCAGTCAGGAACGCACCCAGGCCGAGGCGGTCATGATCGCGGGCCTGGGCACGGACATCTGCCCTCCCTCCCGCTGGCGCCACCTGGTGGAACGCTTCGGGGCGGAGAAGGCCGCAGGGCGGATCCTCCACCCGGAGGAGGCGGCCTACCTGCTGGGCGGAAACCGGGAGCGCCTGCCAGAGCGCCTGGCAGGACGCTGGGCCCTGCGGGAGGCCTTCGGCAAGGCCCTGGGCACCGGCCTGGATGGCTGGTCCTGGAAGGAGCTTCGCTATGTAAACGGCCGCCTCTGGACGGTGGGGGCCCTGACCCACCTGCTGGCCGCCAGGAACATCCGGATCTTGCACGGCAGTGTCAGCCACGACGGAAACCTGGCCCTGGCGGTGGTCATCCTGGAAGGTTAGCAGTCGGAAACTCAAGGGTGGACCCCCCAGGCCGATCCCGGAGGTAGGAAGACCCGATGGACCCTCTCCAGGCCAAGCAACAAATGACCCTCACTGAATTCCGGAGTCTGCGGGATTTCATCTATGCAAAATCAGGCATCTTTTTCAGCGAATCTAAGCAGTATTTTCTGGAAAACCGGCTCAACAAACGAATTGGTGAGCTCAAGTTGCGGAGCTATTCCGAATACCTGTCCCTGTTTCAGGGTAGCCAAGGACCCGCCGAGCTGAAGCGCCTCTTCGTGGAGATCACCACCAACGAGACCAGCTTCTGGCGGAACCCGCCCCAGATCGAGGCCTTCCAGAACATCGTCCTGCCCGACGCCGTCAAGCAGGCCCGCGAACGGGGCCAAAGCCGCCTGCGGATCTGGTCCGCGGCCTGTTCCAGCGGCGAGGAGCCCTACACGCTGGCCATGATCTGCCATGAACTGAAGGACACCCTGCTGCGGGGCTTCTCGGTGGAGATCCTGGGCACGGACATCAGTGACAAGGTGCTGGCCCAGGCCCAGGACGGCGTCTACAACAGCTACACGCTGCGGAACCTGACACCGGAGCAGCTCCAGCGCCACTTCATGGCCCTCGGGAAGGACCTTTTCCAATTGAAGCCTGAGGTCCAACGCTCCACCAGCCTCCGGAACTTCAACCTGGTGGACTATCCGGCCTACCGCCAGCTGGGGACCTTCGACATCATTTTCTGCCGGAACGTGCTCATCTATTTCGACGAGGCGGTGAAGACCCAAGTCTTGAAAGGGTTCCACGGCCAGCTCCACCCCAAGGCCTACCTGCTGGTCGGGCACAGCGAAAGCATCCATGCTTTCAACACTGGTTTCGAGCTACTGCACTTCAGCAAGGCCATGGGATACCGGAAGCGAACCTGAACGCCCAGGAGTGGATCATGCCCATCACCCCCCAAGAACTTATCGCGAACCTCGGAGACCTACCGCCGCTGCCGCAGGTGGCCTCCCAGGTGCTGCGGATTTCCGCCGATCCCGATGCCAATGCTGAGGATCTCCGCAAGGTCATCTCCATGGATCAGGCCCTCACCAGCCAGATTCTGAAGATCTCCAATTCAGCCATGTTCGGCATGATGCGCGAGGTCAACACCCTGACCCAGGCAATCATGACCTTGGGGTTTTCCACCATCAAGAGCGTGGTCATCGCCAGTTCCGCCAAAAACCTCTACCACCGCGGCACGGTGGGCCTGCAGGAACGCCTCATCTGGGAACACGCGCTGGTTTCCGCGATCGCCAGCCGCGCCTTCGCGAAGAGCCTACGCTTCCCCCGCATCGAGGAAGCCTTCATCGGCGGCCTGCTGCATGACATCGGAAAATCCGTCATGGGGGTGAAGTTCCCCGAGCGGTACTCGGCCCTGCTGCGCACCGTCTACAACGAGATGGGTAACTCCCTGCAACTTGAGCTGGACACCTTCGGCTTCGACCACGCCATGGTGGGTGAGGCCCTGGTGAGCCAGTGGAACCTGGCCCCCAGCCTGCAGGCGGCGGTGCGCTGGCACCACGATCCCCTCCAAGCCCCGGAGACCCACCACGAACTGACCGCCATTGTGGCCCTGGCCAACCATCTGGCCCTGGAAGCGAAGATCGGCATCGGCGATCCGTGCAACCTCGAAGGTGCTTCCATGCAGGCCATGGAGATCCTGAAGCTCAGCCCCGAAGCCCTGACCGGCATCAAGGATGGGGTCCGGGCGGCCATCGAGGAGGACAAGACGATGATCGCGGAGTTCTGAATGATCACCCGGGAGTTGTTCATCTCGCGCCTGAAGGCCAAGCGCCTTCCGAGCCTCCCTCTGACGGTGGTGGCCCTAGGCGAGGCTGTGCAGGATGATCGCTGCACCGTGGACCGCATCCTGGCCATTCTGTCGAAGGACCCCTCCCTCTCCGCCACCCTGCTGCGCCTGGCCAATTCGGCCCTCTACGCGGTGGAAGGCTCGACCATGGACCTGCGCACCGCCGTGTTGCGCCTGGGCTTCGACGCCGTCGCCAACCTCGGCACCGGGGCCGCGGTCATTCGCACCCTCAAGGGCGGCGCCCACGTGAATGCGCTGAAGCTATGGCAGCACAGTGTGGCGGTAGGCCTCACGGCCAAGGGCATCTGTGTCCTGGCCCGGCGGCACGGTCAGGCCGAGAGTGCCTTCCTCACGGGCCTGCTGCATGACATCGGCAAGATCGCCCTCGATACCTGCTTCCCCGAGGATTACACCGTGGTCCTCCAGAAAGTGGCGGAAGGGGCTTATTTCGTGGATGCCGAGCGCGAGGTGCTGGGCCTGGACCACGCCGAGGCCGGCTCCCTGCTCGCCGCGGAGTGGTCCTTCCCCCAGGCCATCGTCGAAGTGATCCGCGACCACCACACCCCCCAGGCGGGCGATTTCCTGCCCAGCCTGATCCACCTAGCCGACCTGCTGGTTCGGACTCGGATCCCCATGGGACCCGCCGACGAACACCTGATGCTCTCTCTCGACGACCTGCCCGCCTTCAAGACTGTCCTCGCCGGGGCCCTGGACCAGGACCTGGATGTCGAGCGGCTCACCTTCTCCATCGACGACGAACTGGAGCACGCCCTGGCCTTCGTCGAGGTGGCCTTTCAGGCATGAGGTAAGACCCATGACGATTCGGATCTTGGTGGTGGACGACAGCCCCTTCATGCGGAAATCCCTTCAGAAGATGCTGGAGGCGGCGCCGGACCTGCGCGTGGTGGCCACCGCGCGGGATGGCATTGATGCGCTTGAGAAGATCCAGGAGCACAAGCCCGACATCGTGACCCTCGACATCGAGATGCCCCGGATGGATGGCCTCACCTGCCTCAAGAAGATCATGGCGGACCATCCCATGCCGGTGCTGATGGTCTCAAGTCTCACCCAGGAAGGCGCCCAGTCCACGCTGGAGGCTCTCTCCCTCGGGGCCCTCGATTTCATTCCCAAGGAGAGCAGCTTCGCCAGCATGAGCATCCTCCAGATCCAGAACGATCTGCAGGAGAAGGTCCGCCGGTTGGCCACGAGCCCCCGGTTTCACCGGACCGCTCAGGCCGCCACTCCCTCCGCTCCCGCACCGACCCAGGCCCCAACGCCTGCCTTTGCACCGGGCCGGCCTGCCGCGCCGCCGAAGACCCCCGTTCCAGCGGGTTCGGGCCTGGGTTCCTCCCCGCAGGCCGAGCTGCTACTGATCGGCAGTTCCACCGGGGGGCCCAAGGCCCTGCAGGACATTCTCCCGACGCTGCCCGCCAACCTGCCGGTGCCCTGTCTCATCGTCCAGCACATGCCGAGCACCTTCACCAAGCCCTTCGCGGATCGCCTGAACGGTCTCTGCCAAGTCCATGTGAAAGAGGCCGAACAGGGTGAGCCGCTCAAGGCGGGCACGGTCTACATCGCCCCCGGCGGCCTCCACATGACCTACGGGGCCCGGGGACCGAAGGGCTGCATCGAGCTGAGTCCGGAACCCATGTCCTCCCTCCACCGCCCCAGCGTGGACGTGCTGTTCATGAGCGTGGCCGAACTGTTCCGGGGCCAGGTGCTGGCGGGGATCCTCACCGGCATGGGCTCGGACGGCGCCAAGGGCATGGAGCAGCTGAAGCACAAGGGCGCCCATACCCTCGCCGAAGCCGAGGAAACCTGTGTCGTCTACGGCATGCCCCGCGCCGCCGTGGAGCGCGGCTGCGTCGATCTCATCGCCCCGCTGCCGGACATTCCAGGACACCTTCGCCGCCACTTCAGGATCTGACATGAAACCTAACCGCGAAAAACGCGAAACACTAAAAGCGGGGACAGGATTAACAGGATTTCCAAGGATTAACAGGATGAGGAGAAAGCCCCTTGAATCCTGTTAATCCTGTCCCAGCTTTCCCTCGATCAGCCGACCCCCCCGTTGCTTTCGCGCCCTTTCGCGTCTTTTCGCGGTTCCAGGCTTTCAGCTTCGCTGGTGCCCCAGTAGGGCATGGAATCTGATGCTCACTCCCGCGACCCTGGGATCCCTCCAGATTCCTGCCGCCGCGGCGCCGTCGGCCCCGGCCCTGTTCAACGCCCTCGCGGGGCAGACCCTGGAGGCCACCCTGGAGGCCGTCCTCCCGGAGGGACTGCTCCTGCGGCTCGCGGACGGCAAGCTGCTGCAGGCCCAGGGCAGCCTGCCCTTCCCGCCAGGAAGCACCCTCACCCTGGAGGCGCTCCCCCTGCCCGAGGGCGCTGGGGTGCGCCTGCAGGTGCTCCGCGCGACCCAGCCGCCGGCGCCCGCCCTGCTGGCACCCCTGGTCCAGGGCGAGGCGGCACCGCTGCTGGCCCGGCTCCAGGCGGCTGGCGCAGATCCTTCGCCCCTCGCGGCCCTGTTCCGCAGCCTTGTTCAGGCGGGAACCACCGTCGCAGAAGGGCCGGAGGCCTGGTCCACCTGGATGAAGGCGGTCATGAAAACCCTGGCCGATCCGGCCGCCTCCCCGGCAGAATCCCTGTTCCATCGGCTCCAGGCCAAGGAGGGCACCGGCTGGTTCGAGCTGCCGCTCCCCTGGGCCCAGGGAGCCGCGCCCATGCGGATCTGGGTCGAAGGGGACCAGCCTTCAAAGGAGAGCAGCGAAGTCGTCCACCGGGTGTTCCTGAGCGTCCCCTTCAGCACCCTGGGCGATGTCCGGCTGGGGGTTGAGCAGTCCCATGCTGGCCTGAGGGTCCGGCTGTGGCTCCAGGAGCCGGGCCAGGTAGCGGCCATCCGCGCCGAGCTCGAGGCCGAACTGGCCACCCTGGGCAGACCCGTGGATCTCAAGGTCCTGGCCCTGCCGCCGGGCGCACCGGATCTTCGGGCCATGGCCGGGGCCCCGCCTTTGCAGGCCATGGGATGAGGCAGACAAGGCCCGGCATCAGCAGCGCTGAAGCCGCCGACCACCGCATCCAGATGACCCGGGAGAGCCTACAGACTTTCAGCCCTTCCGCAGCTGCTTCATCAGCCTCGGGAGGCGGTTCAACGCGGCCTGGGCTTCGGTCCACTCCCGATGGGGGCGGGCGGGGAAGCCCGTGACGAAGCTGCCCTCGGGGAGGCTCTTGGCGACCACGCTGTTGCCGCCCACCACGCTGCGGCTGCCGATCTCAATGTGGCCCACCACTCCCACCTTGCCCGCCAGGGTCACGTAATCGCCCAGCTTGGTGGAGCCGCTGATGCCCGTCTGGCTCACCAGCAGGCAGTGGCTCCCTACCTGCACGTTGTGGCCCACCTGCACCTGGTTATCGATCTTGGTGCCCAGGCCGATGCGGGTGGACCCCAGCACGCCGCGGTCGATGGTGACGCAGGCGCCGATCTCCACGTCGTCGCCCACCTCCACCCAGCCCACCTGGGGGATCTTGGCGTGGCGCCCCTCCACCAGAACGTAGCCATAGCCGTCGCTGCCCACCACCGAATTGGCGTGGATGGCCACGCGGTTCCCCAGCCGGGTCCGGCGGTAGAGCACCACGCCCGAGAACAGTTCGCAGCCCTCGCCGAGCACGCAATCATCGCCGAGGTGCACGCCAGGATGCAGGACGCAGCCCTTTCCCAGCACGGTGCGGGCCCCCACCGTGGCGCTGGGGGCGAGGCGGCAGTCCGCTCCCACCACGGCCGAAGGATGCACCGGGGTGGGGCTCCATTCCGGCACCGGTTCCGGGTGCAGCCAGCCAATGGCCTGGGCGAAGGCCCAGTAGGGATGGCTCACCCGCAGCAGGGGGCTGTCCCCCAGGTCCACGGTCGCATCCACGAAGATCAGGCCCGCTCGGCTCCCCTTGGCCTTGGCGGCGTACTTGGGGTTGGCCAGGAAGGACACAGCGCCCGCCCCCGCTTCTTCCAGCGGCTTTACTTCGGAAATGACGCGATCCGGGGGACAATGCTCCAGGGTGCCGCCCAAACGTTCGGCCAGATCCTGCGCGGTCAGGGTCATCACGGTCCGGGACATGGGGTCTCCTCGTCAGCCTTCAGTCTTCTGCCTTCAGCCTACCGTTTCCAGTCCTCCGATCATCCGACCTTCCGAGTTAAAAAATGCATCCAGTTCTCTTCCAAATCGGTTCCTTCCCCCTCGGCACCTACGGGCTGCTGCTGGCCATCGCCTTTTTCGCGGCCACGGTACTGGCCCAGCGGCAGGCGAAGCTGGACGGCCTGGCTCCCGCGGCCATCAGCGACCTGGCCATCGCCATGCTCATCGCCGGGATCCTTGGCTCCAAGCTGCTCATGGTCATCGTGGACCTGATTGGCGGCGCACCCCTGCGGGAGGTCTTCTCCCTCGGCACCCTGCGGGCCGGAGGCGCCATCCACGGCGGCGTCATCGCGGCCACGGCGGTGTTCTTCTGGAAGCTCCGCAAGGGCCGCGGCCTGCCCCTGCGCATCACGGGCGACGCCCTCGTGCCCGGCCTCGCCCTGGGCCAAGCCATCGGGCGCCTGGGCTGCTTCTCCGCCGGCTGCTGCTATGGCACCGAAAGCCACTCATCCTGGGCGGCCACCTTCACCGATCCCATCGCCCACGCCTTCAGCGGCACGCCCCTGGGCATCCCGCTCCACCCCGTCCAGATCTACAACAGTCTCGCAAACCTGGCGGTCATGGCCATCCTGCTGCTGGCCCGGCCCAAGCGCGCCTTCCAGGGCCAGGTCCTCGCCCTCTATTTCCTGGTGGAGGGCCTGGGCCGCGTCATCACTGAGACCTGGCGGGGCGACGTGGACCGGGGTACCGGATGGCTGGGCTGGGCCTGGCTCAGCACCGGCCGCCTCACGGGCCTGGCCTTTATGCTGCTGGGTTTGGGCCTCTGGCTAGCCTGGAACCGCCGCAAGGAGAACCAATGATTACGCTGCGCGCCGAAGAAGGCGCCCCCCGCCTGGATCGCTACCTGGCGGACCAGTTTCCCGCCGTGCCCCGGGCCAAATGGGATATCCACGTCCGCACCGGCGAGGTGAAGGTGAACGGCCTGCCCGTGTCCAAGGGCGGCGTGCGACTGCGGCGGGGCGACCTGGTGGAGACCGAGCTGCCAGTGATTGCCGTGCCTGCGGCCCATCTGGATCCTGAAGACATCCCCCTGGTCACCCTCTTTGAGGACGCCCACCTGTGGATCGTGGACAAGCCCAGCGGCATAGTGGTGCATCCCGGCCCCGGCCACGCCAGCGGCACCATCGTCAACGCCCTGCTGCACCGCCTCCAGGCCCCCCTGGTCGTGGATGCCAGTGAGGAACCCTCCGAAGACGCCGAGGAACTGGCTTCGGGCTGGCCGGGCCTGGTTCACCGGCTCGACCGCTACACCACGGGCTGCCTCTGCCTCGCCAAGACCGCCGAGGCCCAGCGCGCCATCCAGGCCCAGTTCAAGGACCGGACCGTGGAAAAGCGCTACCTGGCCCTCGTTCGCCACTCGCCCCATCTCCCGCAGGTGGGCAGCCTGCTGGTCGACCAACCCATCGCCCGCCACAAGCACGACCGCCTCCGCATGGTGGTGGCCGAAGGCGGACGCTCTGCCCAGACCCGCATCCGCGTGCTGGCCCGCACCACCAGCGCCGCCCTGGTGGAATGCGAGTTGCTCACCGGGCGCACCCACCAGATCCGCGTGCACCTGGCCCACCTCCGGGCCCCGATCATGGGCGATCCCCTCTACGGTGGTCCCGGGCGCTGGAAGGATATCTATGGCGGGGCCCTGCTCCTGCCCCACCCCGCCCTCCACGCCTGGAAGCTGTCGGTGAATCACCCCGTTACCGGCGAGCGGATCCATGCGGTCGCCCCGCTGCCTGAGGCCTTCCGCGCCCTGGCCATCTCCCTGGGCTTGCCGGATGGCCCCAGCCGGCCCATCATCCCGGCCAGCACCTGAACCCTCCAGCCGAGGCCGCCATGTCCGCCGCCACCCTTGTCCCGACCACCCTGGAAGGCTGGGCGAAGGCCTACCCTTTCCTGCCAGGCTTGGTCTTCGCGGCAGTCTGCTTGCTGATCCTGCTGCTGGTGGCCCTGCCGCGGATCGCCTCCTGGCGCCGGGGGAAGGGTCGGCCCGTACTGGATCCCATCCAGGTGGAAGAACTGCTGCTGGGCTCCGGCGTGCTGGTGGTGGATCTGCGCGAACCCGAGGCCTTTCGGGCGGGGCACATTCGAGGCAGTCTGCATGTGCCCTTTCGCGAGCTGGCCTCCCGTTTCGAGCACCCAGATCCCACCGCCCGGCGGGCCCTCGTGCTGGTGGATGACACGGACGAGCTCTCCCACCGCGCCTTCGATCAGCTGACCGCCCGTGGCTTCAACTGGGTGTATGTGATGCGGGGCGGCATGAGGGCCTGGAGAAGGGCGAGCCGGCCCATCGCCAAGTAGGGCTGCCTCTTTCGAATTCTGCGGTGTCCCAGCGCTGGTTCTTGCGATGATGCACAAATGAACTCTCGCTCCCGCCGCCTTGCTGTCTGGATTCCATTGGGCCTGGCCTCGGGCCTGCCCCTGAAGCTGATCGGAGACACGCTCCAAACGTGGATGAAGCAAGAGCACGTCGACTACACCACCATTGGACTCTTCGCGCTGGTGGGCCTGCCCTACAATCTGAAGTTCCTGTGGGCACCCATCATGGATCGCCTCGTGCCGACCTTTCCGGGGTTTCGAGGACGCCGAAAAGGCTGGCTTCTCATCACCCAGGTGGCATTGGTCCTGGCCTTGGTTGCCCTGGCAAATTCACAGCCTGCACAACAACTGAGCGCTGTGGCTGCCTTGGCGATTGTTGTGGCCTTTTTCAGTGCGAGCCAGGACGTGGTTTCGGATGCCTTCCGGGCTGAGTCACTTGAACAAGCGGAGTTGGGCCTAGGCAATGCCCTCCACATCAGCTTCTACCGGATAGCCATGCTGATCTCAGGCGCCGGGGCGTTGATCCTTGTGGGGCAGGGGATTTCTTGGCACGTGGTCTATCTGCTCATGGCTGCGCTGATGGCCATGGGTGTGGTGGGCACCTGGCTCGCCCCCCCAGCTCTCCACAACGCTCCACCGCCCAGGAACCTGCAAGAGGCTGTGGTGGAACCATTCCGTGAATTCATGGGCCGCCGGGGCGCCTGGGAGGTGCTGGCCTTTGCCGTGCTCTACAAATTGGGGGACATGCTGGCCCAGGCCCTGCCCACGCTCTTTTATCTGGATGTTGGCTTCAGCCTGACCCAGATCGGCACCGTCACCAAGTTCGTGGGTACGGGCGCCATCATCCTTGGCATGACGGCGGGCGGCGCGCTCATGCTGCGCTTAAGCCTGAAACGGGCCCTCCTGATTTTCGGGATCCTGCAGGGGGTCTCAAGTCTGGCCTACGTATGGCTGGCCCATGCGGGCCCCAGGCTCTCCATCTTGGCCCTCACCGTGACGCTGGAGAACCTCTGCTACGGGCTGGGTCTGGCGGCCTTAATGACCTTCCTCATGGGCCAATGCCACACCAAATACACCGCCACCCAGTTCGCCCTCCTGAGCAGCCTCACCGCCCTCACCCGCACGGTCCTCGCCGCTCCCGCCGGCTCGCTCGTGAAGCACTGGGGCTGGTCGAACTATTTCCTCTTCTGCACGGTGATTGCCGTGCCTGGTCTGCTGATGCTGATGCGGTTCGATCACTGGGCGAAGCCAGAGGCTGAGGAAGCTCCAGCGAAGTAACAGG
>JANYAS010000128.1 GCA_025361205.1 Holophagaceae bacterium | reverse complement strand
GCTCTTGTTCCGTAAGTCGACACGGGAGACCTTCCCCCTGTCCTGTGCGTTCCGCGCGACGGCGCGCCTTAGCCAGGGACTCTGGTTTCCCCCCTATAAACTAGGGAACTCGGCAAGCCTCCACGACTGAGCGGGGATTTTCAAATCGGGTGCTGGTGGCTCTTTGGATTCTCTTCCTTGGAGTCGTTCATGAATTTGATCAGTTGGATCTTTCTGGCCCTAGCCCTGGCTGCCGGTGCGGTGGCGTACCTGATGTCGGTGCGGGCGCAGAAGGCGGCCCTGGATGGCTCCCAGGCCCAGGCGAAAGCGGAGGCCGACACCAAGGCCGAGCGGGAGCGCCTGCTCGAGGAGGCGCGGCGTGACGCCCATCGACTGCGTGACCGCAGTGAGAAGGAAGCCGAGACCGTCCGCAAGGAAGCCGAGCTCAAGGCCAAGGAACAAGCCCTCACGGCCAGGCAGGAAGCCGAGAAGCTGCTGACCGAGCGGCAGAAGAACCTGGAAAAGCAGGAAGAGCGGATCCAGGCGAAGGAACAAGGCCTCCAGTCTAAGGAGGAGGGCCTCGACAAGAAGCTCCAGCAGGTGGACCAGAAGGCCAAGGACCTGGAGACTCTGACCGATAAGCGCAAGGCCGAACTGGAGAAGCTCGAAGCCCAGCAGGTCGAGGCCAAGCAACTGGTGGAGGCCCAGGCCCGGCGCCTGGAAGAAGTGGCCGGCCTCACCCGCGACGACGCCAAGAAGGAACTGATCTCTCAGCTCGAATACTCCGCACGGATGGACGCTGCCAAGCTGGTGCGCCGCATCGATGAGGAGGCCCAGGAGGAGGCCGCTAAGAAGGCCCGGTGGACCATCGGCGCCGCCATCCAACGGGTGGCTTCGGATGTGGTGACCGAGCAGGCCGTGAGTTCCGTCCAGCTGCCCAGCGACGACCTCAAGGGCCGCATTATTGGCCGCGAGGGCCGCAACATCCGGGCCCTAGAAAAGGCCACGGGCTGCGACCTCATCGTGGACGACACGCCAGAAAGCATCGTCGTCTCGAGCTTCGATCCCATCCGCCGCGAGGTAGCCCGGCAGGCCATCCTCAAGTTGTTGGCCGACGGTCGCATTCACCCCGCGCGGATCGAGGAGGTGGTTGAGAAGGTCAAGGTGGACATGGACCAGCACCTGAAGGAGATCGGCGAGGCCGCCTGCATCGAGCTGGGCTTTCCCGACGTCCATCCGAAGATGCACAAGCTCGTGGGTCGCCTGAACTACCGCACGTCGTACGGCCAGAACGTGTTGGAGCACACCAAGGAAGTGGCCCGCATCGCCGAGTACATGGCCGGAGAGATGGGCGCGGACGCCCGGCTGGCCCGGCGCGCCGGGCTGTTCCATGATATCGGCAAGGCCATCGACCGCGAGGTGGAAGGCACCCACATCGAGATCGGCATGCAGCTGATGCAGCGGTACGGGGAAAAAGAAGAAGTCATCCACGCCATGAGCTGCCACCACGGCGATTTCGAGCCCCGCACGGTGGAAGCCATGCTCATCACCGCCGCGGACGCCCTGAGCGCCGCCCGGCCCGGGGCCCGCCGCGAGATCCTGGAGACCTACGTCAAGCGCCTCGAGCAGCTCGAGGGCATCGCCAACAGTTACAAGGGCGTGCAGAAGAGCTTCGCCATGCAGGCGGGCCGGGAGATCCGCATCCTGGTGGACGCTGGCGCGGTGAATGACGACCAGGCCTACTGGATCGCCAAGGATGTCTCCCGCCGCATCGAGGCCGAGATGCAGTACCCCGGCCAGATCAAGGTCACCGTCATGCGAGAGCTGCGGGCTGTGGAAATTGCCCGCTAAGGTACCAGGTCCCCGTCTGATACAGTCCTGACAGATATCGCCACAGCTGACCGGGGATCCCCTTGGACGCAGCACCATCCCTGCCCCCCGCGACCGGGCCGCTTAGTGCGGCTGGGGAGGAGGCCCTCTTCGGTCTCTTTGAACACACGTCCATGGCCTTCCACGTGATGGATCGCACGGGTCGGGTGCTGCACGCGAATCCGCGATTCATGGAATTTCTCGGCGTGGCGGACGGGGATCTCTCGGGTATCGGATTTGAGCGCCTTCGCCAGGACCTGCCGCCGGACCAGGCCCGGGCATGGTTCCTCCAATCCTTCGATCGGGCAGGGGAGGCCTTCCAGGCCGCCACCTGGCTGCGGCAGGACGGAAGCGTCCTGCCGGTCCGACTCTCGGTGGTGGGCCTGCGCACCGAGGCCGGAGACCGCTTGTTCATTTGGAGCCGGGATCACACCGAGGAGCAGCTGCGGGCGGACCGTCAAAGGGAGAGCATCGACCTTCAGCGTCATCTGGCGGAGGGGATCTATTCCCTCAGCCTCACCCGGACGCGGAAAGAGGCCTTCCAGGTCCTGATGGGCCGGGCTGCGGCCGTCCTGCCTGGACCCCACTGGTTCCTCGGCCGGGTCGAATCCGAGGAGGGGCAGAGGACAGTGGCCCTTGAGGGCTGGACGCCCTCCCTCCGCGCGCGCATCGGACCGACCATCGAGGGACTCGGCATCCCCATCTTCGACACGGGCTTGGCGCGGGAGGTCTGCGACCACCGCCGGTTGTGTTTCGTGGCGGATGCCCTGGCCGCTCCGGACATGATCCATCCCGCCATTGCGCAGGCCCATGCGCTGAGGAGCCTGCTCGGAGTTCCCCTGGTCTTCGAAGGCCGCATTACGGGCATTCTGTTCGCGGTGGGGTTCCAGGACGAGCCCCCGTTCTCACCCCGCGAGGCCCAGTGTTCGGTGCTGCAGAACCTGGCCCGGATTGCGGCCCTGGCCCTGGAGCGCCTGCAGGCGGAGATTCGCCTGGAGGCCTCGGCAGGGCTGGCCCGGAACCTCGCAGCCGCCGTGAGGGATCTGGCCGGGGCGGCCGAGGAGAAGGCCCTGGTGGCGACCCTTTTCCATTGGGCGGCCCGGCTGGCTCCCTTGCCGGAGTGGTGGCTCAACCGCTACGATCCCGGCACGCGGACCGCCACCACCACCCAATGGACCCCCGGTCTTGAAGCCTTCGGGACGGCCGAAGACATCCAGCGTGCGGTCTACATTGATGACAGCCCCACCCTTGTAGACATTCACAAGCGTCATTTAGCCACGCTCATTCCCAGGTGCGAAGGGCATCCCGACCTCCCAGACGTCGGTCTCTGGCCCTTTCGCACGCTGGTGAGCCTTCCCCTGCTCCATGAAGGAGACGTAGCCGGGACGCTCAACGGGGGATCGTTCGGGGATCAGGGGCATGTCCCGGTCTCCGATGACCGCTTCAAGGCCTTGGAGAGCCTGGCCGAGACCGCGGGGCTCGTCTTGAATCGCCTCCATGCACGAAAGGCCTTGGAGGATGAGGAAGCGCGGTTCCGCCTCATTTTTGAACAATCACCGGATCCCATCGCGCTTCTCGTGCGCGGCCTGATCGTGGATGTGAACCAAGCCACGGTAGCCCTGTTCGGGTACCCGATCGAGGGCCTCGTGGGGGCCAATCCCACCCGATTGAGTCCGACCCTGCAGCCGTCCGGCGTGCCCAGCGACCAAGCCGCCTTGACCTTCCTGGTGGAAGTGAAAGCCGGCGAACGCAACCGGTTCGAGTGGACCTTCCTCCATGCGACGGGACGCGAGCTGACCTGTGAGGTGGCCATCACCCAGTATCTTCTGGGCACACAGCGGACCTACCATGCCGTCATCCGCGACATCACCGCCCAGAAGCGGGCCGAGGTGGAACGGGTCACGCTTGAACGCCAGCTGTTCCAATCCCAAAAAACGGAAAGCCTGGGGGTCCTGGCCGGGGGCATCGCCCATGACTTCAACAACCTCCTCATGGGGGTGCTAGGCCACGCAGGGCTGGCGCTCGAGCAGCTGAATCCGCTGCATCCGGCCCGGCGGAACCTGGAGGCCATTCAGAAGGCGGGGTTGCGCGCGGCGGATCTCACGCGGCAGATGCTGGCCTATTCCGGCCGCGGACAGTTCGTCGTGCAAACCCTGGATCTCACGTCCCAGGTGGAGGAAATGATGCACCTCCTCGAAGTGAGCCTTTCCAAGACGGTGGTACTCAACCTGGATCTCCACAGGCGTCTCCCGGCGGTGTCGGCGGACGCGTCCCAGATCCAGCAGGTGATCATGAATCTGATGATCAACGCCGCCGAGGCCATCGGCGATGCGTCCGGCGCCATCACCCTCGCCACGGGAGCCCAGCACCTCGACACGACCGCCATGGGCAGGATGCTGGTCGGTCAGGACGCCCCCTCGGGTTTCTACGTGTACCTGGAAGTGACGGACACCGGGTGCGGCATGGATGCCGAGACTCTGGACCGCATCTTTGAACCCTTCTACACCACCAAGTTCACGGGCCGGGGCCTGGGTCTCTCGGCCATCATGGGCATCGTCCGCGGCCACAAGGGGGCTTTGCGGGTCTACTCCGAGGTCGGCAAGGGCACGACCTTCAAGGTGCTCTTACCCGCAGCGGGCGCCAGCGCCGAAGCGAGCGCGGGCCCGTCTCGCGAGACAGCCTGGCGGGGCAGTGCGCTGATTCTGGTGGTGGACGATGATGAGACCGTGCGTGCGGTGGCGCGACAGGCATTGGAGTTCAAGGGCTTCCGGGTCCTGGAGGCGCACGATGGACGCGTGGCGGTGGACCTGGTGGAGGAACACGGGGGGGCCATTGGCCTCGTCCTGCTGGACATGACCATGCCCCACATGGGCGGCGAGGCTGCCTTCCGGGAGATGCGGCTCCTCCGGCCCGACCTGCGGGTGATCCTCAGCTCTGGCTACAACGAGCTCGAGGCCATGGGCCGCTTCATGGGCAAGGGCCTGAAGGGTTTCATACAGAAGCCGTACGGTCCCCGGGATCTGCTGGCCAAGATCCAGGGAGTCTTGGAGGCCTGATACCAACGAGCGTTCAGAACGAAAGAAATGGCAAATTCACCACCAAGGCGCCAAGGGCACCAAGAAGTGCATCGATATTGGCTTTCGCTTTTCTTGGTGCCCTCTCGGTTTCGCCTGCGGCGATACAAGAGGCGAAATGATTACTGGTGTCTTGGTGGTGATCCTTATCTTTTTGAATGCGAATCCGTATGATCGCTTAGGGCGCGAGGTGGATCAGCCCGCGCTTGAGGGCGATCATGGCTGCCTCCGTGCGGTCCTTGGCCTGCAGCTTTCGCAGCAGGTTGTTCACGTGGATTTTCACGGTGGGCTCGGCTAAGCCCAGGGTATCGGCGATCTCGCGGTTGCGCTCCCCCAGCGCCAGCAGGCGGAGCACGTCCAGTTCCCGGGGGGTCAACCGCTCGGCTTCCATGGCTTCGACCAGGCGGGCCGCGGTCGCCGGGGGGAGATACCGTTGGCCGGCGGCCACGGCCCGCACGGCCTCGATGAGGGTGGCGCGGCGCACGCTCTTGAGCAGGTAGCCCCGGGCGCCGGCTTCGAGGGCCCGCTGAATGTCCGCATCGCCATCGAAGGTGGTGAGCACCAGGATCTTGGCCTCGGGATCTTCCCGGCGGATGGCCTGGATGGCCTCCACCCCGGTTTGGCCAGGCAGTTGGAGATCCATGATCGTCACGGTGGGCTGCAGGGTTCTCCAAAGGACCACGGCCTCCTTCCCGTCGCCCCCTTCGCCTACAACTTCAAGGTCCGGCTCGCCTTCGTGAAGGATGGAGACGAGCCCGTCTCGCACGACGGGGTGGTCGTCCACAATGAGCAGGCGGATCCGATCAGACGGGGTTGTGGTCATGGGCGCCACCTCCGGGTGGGCAGGGTGATGGTGATGCGGGAACCGAATCCCGGCAGGCTGTCGATATCAAGGTTGCCACGAAGTTGTTTGATGCTTTCGCGAATGCTGCGCATGCCGTACCCAGCGGCGCTGGCGGAGGGGTCGAAACCTTGGCCGTCATCCTCGATGCTGAGGCGCACCTGCCGCCCCTCGAATTGCAGCACCACGCGCACCCAGCGCGCCTTGCCATGCCGCAGGGAGTTGGTGAGCATCTCCTGGGCCATGCGGAGGAGTTCCTCCTCCAGACGGTTGCGGAGGGGACGGGGTTCTCCGGTTTGGGCCAATTCCACCTGGATGTCGGTACCCGCCAGCAACCGGTCCGCCAGCAGGCGCAGGGCGCCCAACAGATCGGCACCCTCGGGTTTCCGTGGGCTGAGGGCCATCACGGATCGCCGGGCGTCCTGCAGGCTGGCGACGGCGAGGTTTCGCGCGTGGTCAAGGCGGGTCAGGACAGGGGTCGGATCACCCTCCATGCGGGAAAGCTTGGCTTCGGCGGCCTCCAGTTGGAGCAGCACACCTGTGAAGCCCTGGGCCAGGTGGTCATGGATTTCGCGGGCCATGCGGTTCCGTTCGGCCAGCACGGCGGAGCGGGACTCCAGTTGTTGGAGCCGCAGGCGCAGCAGCCACCAGGCGAAGGCCGCTGCACCAAGACCACACAGCACCCAGAAGACCGGTCGCTGATAGACGAAGGGTTGCACGTGGACCGCGATGGACCGCTCTTGATGGGGGCCCTCCTCGCCCAGTCGCCAGGCCTGGAGCACGAAGCGGTAAGATCCCGAAGGCAGGTTGGAGTAGGCCGAGAACCGGCGATCACCCACCTCGTTCCAGGTGTGCTCCCACCCCTCGAGCCGATAGCGGTAGCGGACCTTTTCGGGTCGCGTCAAGGAGGTACCGGCGTAGGACACCTCGAAGCGATGGGTACCGGGGGGGACCTGGAGGGGAACGGTCTCTGGGAGGACGGTTCCGTCGCTTTCCGCCTTGAGGATGTGAAGGCGGAGGGGCGGTCCCGCGGGCGTTTCCCCGCGCTGTTTCATGTGCGCCAGGCCCCGATTGGTGGAGAAGAACAGATTCCCCTCCCGGGTGAGCCAGGCGGCGGGCTGACTGCCACCCCGGGTCTCGCGGGAGGGCATCCCATCGCGGTGGTCGAAGACCATGGCTGAAAGGGGTCCGGCCTCACCCAAGCTCTTGAACAGGGCCCGGCGGGAGACCCTGAGGACGCCTTGGCTGGTGCTGAACCACATCTGGTGGTGGGTGTCCTCTAGAATGGTGTGGATGTCCAGCAGCAGGGCATTGGCTGGGTCGCCAAAGGTCTGGAAGTCGCCGTCCCGGTACCGCCGCAGGCCATTCACGGTGCCCAGCCAGAGGAAGCCTTCCCCATCCAGATACAAGGATTGGACACCGCTCGATCCGAGCCCTTCCGCACGGCCCAGCCAGCGGACCTGGCCGGACTCAAGGACGCCCAGGCCCTGGGTCAGATTGGCCAGATACAGCGGACCCGTGCCGCCTCCGGCCATGGTTTGCACGCCCTGGATCGCCGGGAACAGCGTGGGCACTCCGTCCGGGGGGAAGCGCATGAGCCCCTGGTGGGCGGTGGCGACCCACAGGACCTGCTGCGGGTCCTCGTACAGGGACAGGATGGCATCAGGCCGTGGACCTTCCGGCCATCGCACCCGGCGAAACTGGTGTTGATCCATGGCGTACAGCTCGCCATTGCGCGTGCCGACCCACAGTCCCCCAGCCCGGCGGGGCCAGAGGGCCGAAAGGGGGGCCCCGGGCTGAGCATCGGAAGGCAGGCGTTCGATGCGTCCTTTCCGGATCGCCCCGAGCCTCTGGTCCCCCGTCAGGCACCAGACGGTACCTTGGCTGTCCTGGCAGACCATCCAGGCGGGTTCCTCCGGATTGCCGCCGGACACGGGCACGGTCTGGAAGGGTACGGGGTAGAGCACCTTCAACCCGCGGTCCTCACTCCCCGACCACAGGGCGCCGGAGCTGTCCTCCAGCAGCGACAACGGGGTCCAGCGGGTGCCCATGGACGGGGGCGCCGCCTCCAGCGGCCCCTCTCGTGTTCGGCGGAAAACCCCAGCATGTTCGACACCGATCCACAGGCTGCCCTGCCGGTCGCACAGCAGGATCGTGATGGGCTTGGCGGGCAGGCTCCGAGCCCAGGCTGGGGTTTCGAGCCGTCCCTCGGTCAAGGCCAAGAGCCCCTGGGCCTTGGTCCCCACCCAGATTTCCCCCTCAGCCCCCGTGTCGAGGGCGGTGATCTCCGCCGCCGTGAGAGCGGCCAGGACCAGACGGCCCTCCCGGAGGCGCCAAAGGCCCGAACCGGCCGCGCCTACCCAGAGGGTGCCGTCCTTGTCTTCGGCGAGGGCTCGGATCCGCAGGTGTGTCCCATCCGACGGTACTGCCTGGAATTTCGTCCCGTCGAAGCGGAGCAGGGGACCTTCCGAGGGGGCCGCCCAGAGCGTGCCGCGGCGATCTCTCAGCAACCGGCGGATGGGTCGGTCGGGCAATCCTTCCGCCGGGCCGAAAGCGCGGATGGAGCCCCGCAGAAGCAGGTAGAGCCCAGGTTCGGAGGTTCCGATCCAGAGGGCACCGCCCGGGCCTTGGGCGAGGCACTGGACCTCATTGTGGGTAAACCCCGGCACATTGATCCGCGAATAGTGCTCGAAGGCGACCCCGTCAAAACGCGTCAGGCCGCCCTCGGTACCGATCCACAGGAAGCCGTCCTGGGATTCGAGCAGGGCCGTGGCGGTGTCCTGCAGGAGCCCGTCTTCACTCCGCCAGGTGTGGTGGGCATGGGTGGAGAGGGGCCGGGACGGATCCAGTGCAAAAACGGTGAGGGAGGCCCAGAGCCATGCCAGGACGGTGACAAGCCGTTGGATGAATCCCCTTTGGGAGGATCGATTTCCTGCAAGCAGCGGGCCCATGGAAGCTCGAGAGTAGGCCATTGGCCAGGCCAGAGCAACGGTCAAGGCACTAGACCGTAATGCCTAAGGATCAGGTTCCAAGCGGGATATGGGCCCAGCAGAGATCGTGGGCGCTGGTCTTCCTTCCACCAACCGAATACGCGGCGGCCTTCACGGAGGCCGCTCTCCATGAAGGAGGTCAGGGCCGACGGAACCGGGGCCTTCAGCTTCTCCTGGCCCCGGGTACCCGGGGTCCTGCGCAAGGAGGTCGGGGGCAGACAGCGTCTACTGGCGCAGTCCGGATGCCAAGCTCTTTACCTGTCCGGGCTGTCCCGAAAAGCGCTAGGTTGAAAGCAACTCTTGCATGAGAGCCATCAGGCGGGGCAGATCAAAGGGCTTTGGCAGCAGGCGCACGTTTGGGTCGCGAGACAGCCCCTCTTCGGCACTCTCCAGCCCCTGCCCGCTCACAAGAATGAAGGGAACCTGCGACCCGCTGGCCCGGATCCGGCCGAGGAGTTCCAGGCCCGTGCAGTCCGGCATCCGGTGATCGCTGAGGACCAGGTCGAAGGCGCCGGCCTGCCAGGCGCGCCAGGCCACGGCACCGTCCGGCGCGGGGGTGACCTGGACGCGGGCCAGCGTGAGCGCATCGGCCAGCAGATCCCTGAGGGGGGGCTCGTCCTCGGCCACCAGCACCCGTCGTCCCGCGAGATGGGCCCCCGCGGCCACGATATCAGTCCGGGGCGCGGGTCCTGACCAGAGACCCGCCTCCGCGGTGGGCAGCGTGATCCGAAAACGCGCCCCCCCACCCGGAGGGTTGTCGGCGACGATGTGCCCGTGATGGGCCCTCAGGATGCCAAACACCATGGCGAGGCCAAGCCCCGTCCCCTTCCCCACCTCCTTCGTGGTGATGAAGGGCTCGAAGATGTGGGGCAGGAGGACCTCCGGGATGCCCGGCCCCGAATCCTGGACCTCGAGCCCCACCTGGCCATCCGACTGGAGGTAGGTCCGGAGGTTCAGGTTGCCGCCCTGGGGCATGGCATCCCGGGCGTTGACGGCCAGGTTCATGAGCACCTGCTCCAGCTGGACCGGATCTCCGGCGATGGGAGGCAGGGTCTCGGCCAGGGATAGCGTCAGGCGGATGCGCCCTCCCAGGAGGCGGTCGAGGATGGCCGCCGTCTCCTGGACCTGGGTGTTCAGATCCATGCGCCTCAATTCGGGACGGGACTGGTGACTGAAGGAGAGGAGGGCCTTGGTGGTCTGCGCGCAGCGGAGGGTGGCTTCTTCGGCCCGCTGGATCCGCCTGAGGACGGGATGGGCTTCGGGCAGGAATTCCCGGCAGAGGTGGAGCTGGCCCAGGATCGCCGCCAGCTGGTTGTTCACATCGTGCGCGATGCCACCGGCCAGGGTCCCCACCGTCTCCATGCGCTGGCTGTGCTCCAGCTGGCGTTGGAGTACGGCCTGATCCGTCAGGATTTGGCTGGCTTGGCGCAGGGCCCGGTCCAGGCTGCGGAGCTCCAGGATGTTGGACCGGAACGGAGGGGGAGCCACGCCCTGGCCCAGGGCCTCGGCGGCCGCTCCCAGCTGGGCGATGGGGCCTGCCACCCGGGCCGCGATATGCCGGATGCGCCAGGCGGCCAGCCCCAGGCTGAGGATCGTCAGGCCGAGCAGGCTCCAGATCCGGAACCGTGCCGGACCCAGCAGATCTTCCTCAGGCACGGTCAGGAAGAGGTGCCAGTGAATCCCCGGGAGGCCCTGGAAGGCGGTGACCAGGCCCACCATCGGGTCCCCCCTGTAATTGAACCGCAGGGGACTTTCCGAGCGATCCATCAAGGCGACCAGGCCGGATTGAGCCTCCAGGAAACCGGGGCCGAGGGGCTGCAGGAAGGCCTTCCGTCGGGCCTCGGTCGATTGAAAGGCTGGATCCTTGGGGAGGATCAAGGCCCGGCCGAGGGTATCCACCACCAGGCAGTGGCTGCGAGGCGTCGGCGGGGCGGACCAGACCCGGGCCGTCAGATCGTCGAGGAGGAAGTCCAGTGCCGCGACGCCCCGGAACCCGCTTTGATCCTGGATCGGCAGGGTGTAGGTGATGCCTGGGTCCTGGGTGGTGTAAAAGGCGTAGGGTTGGATCCAGGCGGGCGTGTGCATGGACATGCCGGCCTGGTACCAGGGGCGCGTGCGGGGGTCGTAGGCCATGGGCGTCCACGGTTCGGTCCGCGACCCGCCCCCCGGCAGGTCAAACCGATGCCACCGCACCTGGGCGTTGGGCCCGGGTTGGGTTAACTCCCGCATGGACCACACGCCGCCGAGGCGGAGGAACAGCAGCGACCGTCCATCCGTGCGGGCTAGGTTCAGGCTCGTGATGCTGCGCTGGGACGCCAGCATGGGCATGAGAGCATGCGCGCCGCTTCCCCTGGATTTGCGGGGTCCAGGGCGCCGTTCAGCCACCAGCCTCGCACCACCCCTCCGAGCGACTGGGATGCCTCCAGTTGCTGGCGCAGCGATTCGTCCAGGTGCCGGAGGGCCGTTTGGGTCCTGGCCGTCGATTGGCGGATCAGGGCCTGCTGCTGGCTCCACCAGGCCAAGCCCAGAATCAGGACGGACACGCCCGCCATGAGGACCAGAAGATCCCTGAGCAGCAGGCGGCGGATGGGCAACATGGGGCGGGGTTCTCCCGGTGGTCTCTGCCCCCTTGTCGGACGTGACTGGCCCGGGGGTGAGCCTGGGCAGGGTTACAGGGCCGCCCTGAGGGCGGCCATGGCCTCGGGCAGGCCGGCCGGATTGCTCCCGCCGCCCTGGGCCAGGTCCTTCTTGCCGCCGCCCCGGCCGTGCATGGCCGGGAGCATGGCGCGGAAGAGGTCACCGGCGTCGTAGTGCAGGTCCGAAGAGACCGAGACTAGCGCGGCCACCTTGTCCTCAGCCACCTTCGAGGCGAGCACGATGATGGCGCTGGGATGCCGGGTCCGGACCTGGTCCATGAATTCCCGCAGGGCATTCCCCTCCAGGCCCTCGACCAGGGCGGTGACCAGGGTGGCGCCCTGGACCTGCTCAGCCTGTTCCGCGCTACCGCCGCCACTGGCGGCCTTCAGCTTGGCCTCCTTCAAGTCCCGTTCGAGCTGGGCGATACGCTGATCCTTGGTGGTCAGCAGGTCGGGCAGGGCCTCCCGGCCCGTATTGGCCTGGCGGGCCAGGCCCTGGATCAGGGCCTCGTCGGCCTGGAGCAGTTCCAGGGCCATCTCGCCGGCCACGGCCTCGATGCGCCGAACCCCGGCGCTCACGGCGCCTTCGGAGAGGATCTTCACCACGCCGATCTCCCCGGTGTTGGGGACATGGGTGCCGCCGCACAATTCGGTGGAGAAGCCGGGGACCTGCACGACCCGGACCACCTCGCCGTACTTCTCGCCAAAGAGGGCCATGGCGCCGGAGGAGAGCGCCTCCTCGATGTCCATCTCCCGCACCGTCGTATCCACCGATTTCAAAGCCTCCCGGGAGACCAGGCGCTCGATTTCAGCGATCTGGCCCGGTTCCAGTGGGGCGAAATGGGTGAAGTCGAAGCGCAGGCGGGAGGCGTCCACCACGCTGCCCGCCTGCTTCACATGGGTGCCCAGCACTTCCCGCAGGGCGGCGTGCAGCAGGTGGGTGGCCGTGTGGTGGGCCCGGACCCGGCGGCGGCGAATGGGGTGCACGAGGGCGTTGACGGTCATGTTTTCGACCAGCGCGCCCTGGACCTGCACCTTGTGCAGATGCCGCCTGGGGGCGGGGGCCAGGCAGTCCAGCACATCGGCGTGGCCGCCCTCGAACCGGAACTGACCGGTGTCGCCCACCTGGCCGCCGGACTGGGCGTAGAACGGCGTGCGGTCCAGCAGGGCGTAGCCTTCGCCGGTGAGCTGCTTCACCCGGTGGTACTCGGCATCAAAGAGGGCCACCACATGGGCCTGGCCCTCGAGGTGGTCGTAGCCCGTGAAGCGGGTGGGCGGGAGTTCCGCCAGGATGGCTAGGTCCCCCGCCAGGCGCAGGTCGTGGATCTTCATGGCGGCCCGGGCACGGGTGCGCTGGGCGTTCAGTTCCTGCTGGAACCCGGCGAGGTCGGGGCGGATGCCGCGCTCCCGGCACCAGTCCTCCACGAGGTCCACGGGGAAGCCATAGGTGTCATAGAGCCGGAAGATGTCGGAGCCCGACAGCGCGCCGCCGGCCACATCGCTGGATTCCAGGAGCTTCAGGCCGGTGGAAAGCGTCTGGCTGAACTGCTGCTCCTCTCGGTGGAGGGACTTCTGGATGCGACCCAGTTCGCCGAGCAGCTCTGGATACTGATCGCCCATG
Source organism: Holophagaceae bacterium (assembly GCA_025361205.1). Lineage (GTDB taxonomy): Bacteria > Acidobacteriota > Holophagae > Holophagales > Holophagaceae > Geothrix. Next base: position 24,029 of record JANYAS010000128.1, on the reverse strand, counting down.
GACTGGAACACGGCCGGGGCCAGGTCGGCGAAAAAGAGACCGTCGATGCCAAGTTTCCGACCGAAGCGCAGGGCGCGGCGGATGATCTTGCGCAGCACATAGCCGCGGCCCTCATTGCCGGGTCCCACGCCGTCGAAGCACATGAAGGTGGCGGCGCGGATGTGATCGGCGATGACCTGGGAGGCCGTGCGGTTGGTGTGATCCTGGCGCTCCTCCGGCCTCACCTTCGCCACCTTCCAGATGGCTTCGAAGATGGGGGCGAAGAGGTCGATTTCGTAGTTGCTGTCCACGGCCTGGAGGATGCTGGCCGTGCGCTCCAGGCCCATGCCGGTGTCGATGCTGGGCCGGGGCAGGGGCGTCAGCACCCCCTTGGCGTCGCGCTCGTACTGCATGAAGACCAGGTTCCAGATCTCCATGACCCGGTCGCCATCGCCATTGGGCGTGGCGTCTCCGGCCACGTGGGCACCGCGGTCATAGTGCATTTCCGAGCAGGGTCCGCAGGGACCGGTGTCGCCCATCTGCCAGAAGTTGTCCTGCTTGCCGAAGCGCAGGATGCGCTCAGGGGGCACGCCGACGGCCTTCCACAACTCCTCGGCCTCGGTGTCCGCAGGCACTCCCTCGGCGCCCTCGAAGACCGTGATCCACAGCCTGGAGGGATCCATCCCCAGGTTCCCCTGCTCAACCGGGCCCGTGAGGAACTCCCAGGCGAAGCGGATGGCGTCCGCCTTGAAGTAGTCGCCGAAGCTGAAGTTGCCTAGCATCTCGAAGAAGGTGTGGTGGCGGGCCGTGAAGCCGACCATGTCCAGGTCGTTGTGCTTGCCGCCGGCCCGCAGGCACTTCTGGCTGGAGGTGGCGCGGCGGTAGTCGCGGTGTTCCTTGCCCAGGAACACATCCTTGAACTGGATCATCCCCGAGTTCGTCCACATGACCGTGGGATCGTCGGCGGGACCGATGACCGCGCTGGAAGCCACCCGCCGGTGCCCCTGCCGCTCGAAGTACTGAAGGAATCGCTGCCGAATTTCAGAAGTTTTCATGGGGATCCAATGTGAACGAACGAACCAACCTGAGGAAAAAGCGTGGGGCGGGCTTTGCCCGAGCCGCGCGCGGGGGCTCCGGGGGTGTAGCGCGCAGCGCGGTCCCCCGGACAGCACTAATGTCTGAAATGCCGCATGCCGGTGAAGAACAGCCAGACGCCCAGTTTCTGGGCGGCGACAATGACTTCGTTGTCGCGGAGGCTTCCGCCGGGCTCGACGACGGCGCAGACCCCGTGCTGGGCGGCCAGTTCCAGGCCGTCCGCGAAGGGGAAGAAGGCATCGCTGCCCAGCACCGCGCCCCGGGCACGCGCGCCCGCCTTGCGGCAGGCGATCTCGACCGAATCCACCCGGCTCATCTGGCCGGCGCCGATGCCTACGGTGGCCCCGTCCTTCACGAGGACGATGGCGTTGGATTTCACAGCCTTGGCCACCCGCTGCGCGAGCATGAGGTCCTCGGTCCGGGGCTTGGCCCCTTGGCCACTGGCTTTCACCTCCCAGTCTTCGAAGGGTATGAAGGCGTCGTCCGCGCGCTGCACCAGGTAGCCGCCGCCGATGGAGCGGCTATCCAGGCCCTCGGCACTCTGGGGCCACTGGTTGGGGGTTTGCAGGATGCGGAGCTGCTTCTTGGCGGCAAAAACCTCCAGGGCTTCGCCGGTGAAGGCAGGCGCCAGGATGACTTCCCAGAAATTCTGGGCCATGACGCGGGCCACCTCGACGCCGACGGGGCGGTTGAAGGCCACGATGCCGCCAAAGGCGCTGATGGGATCCCCAGCTTGGGCGCGCATGAAAGCCTCCAGCGCGTGCGGGCCCTGGCCCACGCCGCAGGGGTTGTTGTGTTTGACGATGACGCAGGCCGGGGCGGGGAACTGCCAGACCAGGCGGGCGCAGGCGTCCGCGTCGAGCAGATTGTTGAAGCTGAGTTCCTTGCCCTGGTGCTGGTGGCAGGCGGAGATGCCCTCGACCTTCCGGCCGGGTTCAACATAGAAGGCTGCGGCCTGGTGCGGGTTCTCTCCGTAGCGTAGGCCCTGCTGCTGGACCAGGTTCAAGCAGAGGTGGTGGGGCAGTTCCGAGGATGGCCCCGAAATGAGTTCCCGTTCCATCCAGCTGGAGATGGCGGCGTCATAGGCGGCGGTGCGGCGGAAGGCCTCCAGGGCGCAGCGGCGGCGGTCCTCCAGGTTCCAGGTGCCGGCTTCGAGCTTGTCGAGGAAGGGTCGGTACTGGGCCGGGTCGGTCAGCACCGTCACGGCGGCGTGGTTCTTCGAGGCGCTGCGGATCATGCTGGGGCCGCCGATATCGATCTGCTCGATGGCCTCCGCCGCAGTCACGCCTTCCCGGGCGATGGTGGCCTCGAAGGGGTAGAGGTTGATCACCACCAGGTCGATGGGTTCGATGCCCTGGGCCTTGGCATCGGCCACATGGTCGGCCAGATCCCGGCGGAAGAGCAGGCCGCCATGGATGCGGGGGTGGAGGGTCTTCACCCGGCCATCGAAGCATTCCGGAGCGCCGGTGTAGGCAGCTACCTCGAGCGCTTCGAGCTTGGCTTCCTGGAGGGTGCGCAGGGTGCCCCCGGTGGCCAGGATCTGCCAGCCATGGGCCAAAAGTCCCTCGGCCAGAGGGATGAGCCCCACCTTGTCATACACCGAGATCAATGCCGTTGGCATGTCCGCCCCCTGAACCCTTTATTTTTCCACGCCTTGGCCCCATTCGGAAGGGAATGGATACCCAAGCTTGGGTTCCCGGCGGTCCGGCCGAAAAGGGAAGTGACAGGAGGCTGCGATGGATGTCCAGGTCGAGGTGCAGTTCACGGTCCAACACACCATGGAACAGCTGAAGGCTGAGTTCGTCCAGCGGGGCCATATCCCGGGCTGGAAGACGCCTGCCGATGGGGGAGCCCCCGACCTATTCTTCGAGACCAAGCAGGTGAGCCTCACCCTGTCGTCCGAGAAGGATCGCCTCGCCTGGTTCGTGTTCTCCCTGGAGGCCACCGGGGAACTGCGGAAACGGGTCGTCGTCCCGAATGTGATCCCCGCCACAGTGAATGTGGATATCCCGGACCTGGAGGATTTCCTGGATTTCTGCCGACGGTGCATGGTCGGGGCCGTCGGCAAGGGCTGAGCTCCAGCGACACGGCCCCCGGGCTGTACATCAGGATCTTGCGGTGCCCACCTTTACCTTCAAGGCGTCAAGCCCCATCCTGAAAGGCCTGGAGTGGGCCCATGCCGACGATCAAGATCAACGACGTTGCACTGAGCGTGACCCCCGGCACCCTCGTGCTGGACGCCTGTCGACGGGTGGGGATCGACATCCCCCACTACTGCTATCACCCGGCGCTCACACCCGTGGCCACCTGCCGCATGTGCCTGGTGGAGATCAAGGGCCAGCCCAAGCTGGCGACCAGCTGCACCACCACCGTGCCGCTGGCGCCGAAGGACCATCCGGAGGCCGTGGTGATGGAGGTCTTCACCAACACCCCCGCCGTGGCCGATGCCCGGGCCGGTGTGATGGAGTTCCTGCTCATCAACCACCCGCTCGACTGCCCCATCTGCGATCAGGCCGGCGAATGCAAGCTGCAGGACTACTCGTATCTCTACGGCAGCGGCGATTCCCGCATGGCCGAGGTGAAGCGCCGCTACCGCTACGAGGATCTGGGCGCGAAAATCGTCATCGACAAGAACCGCTGCATCCACTGCACGCGCTGCGTCCGGTTCACCCGCGAAATCAGCGGCGGCGGCGAGCTGATCGTGGCCCAGCGCGGCGCCCACCTCGAGGTCACAACGTACATTGGCAAGAGCCTCGACCAGAACCCCTTCGCGGGGAACGTGGTGGACCTCTGCCCGGTGGGCGCCCTCACCAACCGGGACTTCCGCTTCCGCAAGCGGGTCTGGTACCTCAAGAGTGTGCCCTCCATCAGCCGCCACTCGGCCCTGGGCAGCCCCATCTGGATTGATCACGAGGGCAACGAGATCCACCGGTTCCGGCCCCGGCCCTTGGAAGGGAAGGAGACCACGCACTTCATCAGCGACGAAGAGCGCAACGCCTATTCGAGCTACAACCGCACGGGCCGGGCTCCAGCCGCGATGCTCAAGGGCGCGGGGGCCTCCTCCGAGTCCATTCGCGAGGCGCTGCAGGCTGCCGGATCCCTGGCCGTGATCGGCCAGGGCACCTTCGGCTGCGATGCGGCCCAGCGCCTGGGTGAGCTGGCTTCCTCCGCCGACCTGCGCTACGGCAGCGGCGGCAAAACCTTCGCCGTGGTGCTGCCCAAGTACCAGACGAGCGCCGATGGCATCCTCAACCGCCGGGGCTTCATGGATCGGGGCTTCCGCTTTGGCGCCTTGGAGGAGTTGCTCGGGAAGGTGCAGAAGGGCGAGGTCAAGGCCGTGGTGCTGCTGCATGATGCCGCCTTCACCAGCGCCAAGGAAAATGAGCTGCTGGGTCAGATCCTTAAGGTCGCGGCCTTCAGCTTGGCGATGGAAGTGGAACCCTCCGACCTGGGCCGGATGGCCACGGCCTGGTTGCCCATCACGAACCTCGCCGAGGAGAGTGACTTTATCGTCAACCATGACGGCGACCTGCGGCGCTACCAGAAGGCCCTGCAGCCGCCCAAGGGCGTGCGCACCGTCCCCGCCTGGGTGAAAGAGCTGTCTGCCGTTCCCGTACACGCCTAGCGGAAGAGAGGAGGGACCATGTTCCTCCACGATCAGTTGACCCGGGGGCTGGTGCGCTACCTCACGGCCGAATTGCCCACCTACCAGCGCCGGGTGCCGAACGACATGGACCGGCTTCGGGCGGAACTGCGGCCCGGGGACGTGGTTCTGGTGGAGGGTAAGTCGCGGATCAGCCGCATGATCATGACCCTCACGCAGAGTTCCTGGAGCCACGCGAGCATGTACATCGGGGACGCCCTGCTGCGCTGGGGAGGGCCCCATGCGGACGCCGCACTGGAGCGGTTCGGGCCCGAGGCGGCCCACCTGGTGCTGGAAAGCGACATGGCCGAAGGCGTGCGCGTGAGCCCGGTGGCCTGGTACGGAGATCACAACCTGCGGGTCTGCCGCCCCCTGGGGCTCTCCACCGAAGACACCGAACGGGTGGTGGCGGAGATGCTGCGGCACCTGGGCCTGCGCTACGACCAGCGCAACATCTTCGACCTGGGTCGCTACCTCACGCCCTTTCACCTGCTGCCGGTCCGCTGGCGGCGACGGCCACTGTACCTGGGCAGCTCGAGCAGCCGGGAGGTCATCTGCTCAGCCCTGCTGGCCAAGGCCTTCTACCAGGTGGGCTTTCCCGTCCAGCCCATGGTGGGGGAACCCAGTGGCGCGGGACGGCGCGCCGTGATCGCCCGCCACCCCAGCTACATCATGCCGAGGGACTTTGACCTCAGCCCCAACTTTCAGGTGCTGAAGATCCACCTGGCCTCGGCCCCCATGCGGGCGCCCGAGCACGCCCGCAGTTGAAACCTAGAGCCCACGGCCCAGAGAGCTACTTCTTCACCACCTTGGCGTCCTCGACGATGACCGCGTAGGTGTACCCCGAGCCGAAATCCTTGTCCAGTCGCAGGGTGCCCTTGATGGTGACCGTGTCCCCCTTGGCTACGCTATCCATGGAGGTGACCGTGATGTCGTGGGTGCCCTTCGTGGCATCGCCGCTGCCGTCCTGCAGGTGCAGCCAGTTCTTGCCCATGACGCCGGCGTTGTACTTAACCACCTTGCCGCGGATGCTGACGACCTTCTCCTTCAAGCTGCCCTTCTGGGCCCAGGCTTCGGCCACGGTGCGGGCCTCCGGGCCGGTGGCCTTGTCGACCTTGCCGATGGCCACAGGAGTGGCCCCGGGTGCACCCATCATCGTGGGCATGCCGGCCGGGGCTGCTGGTGCGGCCACGGCCCCGCCGGCGGGCGCCACGACGCCAAAGTAGACTTCGGCAAACGTCCGGTTCAGTGTCTTGGATTCGAAGTTGGACATCAGCATGGGATTGACCACGGTGACGTCCGTGCCCTTCTCGATCTTGGCTTCCGGAACGGCGGCCCAGACCTCACCCCGGGCCGTCTGAAGGCGCAGGTAGCAGTAGGGAGCCGCGTCAATCCGCTCTAGCACCTTGCCGGTGATGCTTCCGGTGGGGGCAGGGGCGCCGGCTGGGGGCATCATCCCGGAGGCCTGGGTGGGTGCGGCCACGATGGGATCCGAGCCCTTGGCCTTGTTGGACTGGCAGCCGACAGTGGCCGTGAGGACGAGAAGCAGGGGAAGGGCACCGCGCATGGATGGAACTCCTTGAAGGAACCGGGAAGGGGCCGGAGAAGCCCAATGTTAAGCCAATCATCCTATGATCGGCGACACGGCGGCCAGTGAGTCCTTCGGTTTTGATGCGCGGCACTTACACCTCGTTCCTCGCCGGGTCGTCCCAAAAAGGATAGAAGCAGTACCACTGGCTGGGGTGCTGGAGAATCAAACGCTCCAGATCTCCCACATAGGCCCGCATCCCCGCTTCGATGGCGGCCATGCGCTCCCCGCGGCCCCCCAGGACCCGGATGGGTTCCCCGAAGTGGGCATGAAACCGACCCTCTCCGTCCGTGTAGAGGAAGCTGGTGACGATGGGGGCGCCGGTCATGGCGGACAGTTCCCAGGGTCCCCGGGGGAAGGGCACCTCCCTGCCAAAGAAGGGCATGGGCACGCCGTTCAGGCTGAAGTCGCGGTCCCCCTGCATGCCCACCATGGCCCCTTCCCGCAACAATTTCACGAGGGGCAGGGTGGAGAACCCGACGCCATCCACGGGAATGCCCACCACCCCACCCCGGGCGCGCATCTCTTCGCGCATCCGCTCCACGGCCTCGAAGCGGTCCGGCTTGTAGACGGCGTGGATCTTCAGGTTCCTGGTGCGGAGCAGGATACCGCCCAGTTCGTAGTTGCCCGCGTGGGCTGTGAGCAGGATGACGCCCCGGCCTTCGGCGATAGCCGCGTCCAGCCGGTCCAGTCCCTCGATGCCCGCGAACAGGGCCAGGGCCTCCTCAGCAGGCCGCTGGCCGAAGTAGAAGAAATCCACCCAGGACCGGGCATGCTGCCGCACCATCTCCCGGGCCACGCGCGCCACGGACGGGTGGTCGGGTTTCAGCCCCAGTACCCGAGCGGTGTTGCTGAGGATCGCCACCAGGTACCTGGGCCGCAGTGCCATGAAGGCGTTGGCCACCTGGTCCGCGATCTCATGGCCGCGCTCTCGGCGTGCAATGGACCGGGCCAAGAAGTGGAACAAGGGAAAGAGCGTCCCGAAGACGGCGCCATAGGCGAGGCCCAGGAGTTTGGAATCGGACTGCATGCGATCCTGCATGGTCTACTTCCAAACATTCTGGTTGGGATTGCGGGCGTCCATTTCCAGCCAGAGCCGCTGGAGGCTCTGCAGGCGTTCCGGGTAGGCCAGATTCAGGCGGTCCAGGGTATCGTCGTCACCGGCGTCGAAGGCGAGAGGATCCTCCAGCACCTGGGTCGGGAACTCAAGAAACACCTTGGCCAGCAGGGCCCGGTCGAAGCCGCGGACGCTGAGGGTGCGGATGCCGGGGGTGTCCACCAGGGTGCCCCCGCCGGGGCCCTCTTCGGGGACCAGGGGCAGCCACCGGGCGGCGGTGGTGGTCTGCTTGCCGGTGCCGAACTTGGTGAGGCCGCCGGTCTTCAGCTCGGGACCCAGGCGAAGAGCGTTCACCAGGGTGCTCTTGCCGACGCCGCTGTGGCCCAGCAGCACCACCACCCGGTCCCGGAGCAGGCTCCGCAGGGGCTCGACACCCTCGCCCTTCAGGGCCGACGTCTCATGAATGGCCACCCCCTGTTCCCGGAGGGGGTCGAGTTCGGGCAGGGTGTCCTTCACGGAAGCCCGGTCCCGCTTGGTGATGAGCACCCGGAAGGTGAGCCCGGCATCCAGGGCCAATAGCTGCGCCCGCTCCAGCAGGCCAGACCGCAGGGGCGGGTCCACCACGGCGGCGCAGATCCACAGTTCGTCGGCATTGGCGCAGATGAACTGCCAGGGCTCGCGGTCGTCGCTGCCGCCTCGCTTGAGCAGGGAGCGGCGGGGCATCACTGCCACCACCTGCGCCTGGGGCCGCTTGGCGTCCGTTGCTTCGATGGGGATGGGGGAATAGCGCACCCGGTCGCCGCACACGAGATGGACGCCCTTCAGCTTGCCCCCCAGGGTGGCGCGCAGCACCGAGCGATCGGCCAGCTCCAGATCCACCCACTGGCTGAAGCGCTGGATCAGGGTGGCTTCGGGCAGGTGCATCCAGGGGGCCGGGTCCGGAAGCCGCAGCAGGGCCTGGGCATCATGGGCTTCGATGCCGGTCTCGAGCCGTTCGGCCCCGCGCTGTCGCCGCTTGCTGTCGGTCGAGCGCTCCCGGGAGTAGACCTCCCGGTGGTCCAGGTCCTGGGCCTCCCGGCTCTGGCCGAGACGGAACTTGCGGGTCATCAGGCCGCCGAGGCCGTCATGCGCGGCCCGCGAACTCGCCGGTTTCGGTGCTGACCTTCACCTTTTCGCCTTCCTTGATGAAGAGCGGGACCTTGATCTCGATGCCGGTGTCCAGCTTGGCGGGCTTGGTGACGTTGCCGCTGGCCGTGTCGCCCCGGGCGCCGGGCTCCGTGTAGGTGACGATCAACTCCACCTGGCTGGGCATCTGCAGGCCGATGGGGCTCCCGTTGAATTTCTGGATCTGCACCAGGAGGCCATCGGTGAGGTAGTTCAGGGCATCACTCAACAGATCCGAGCCCAGCGTGTGGGTTTCGTAGGTCTCCTGATCCATGAAGTGGGAGCCTTCGCCATCGCTGTAGAGGTAGCTGGCGGATGCGAGGGCGAGATCAGGCTCCTTGAACTTGTCGCCGGCCTTGAAGGTCTTGTCGAAGACCGCCCGGGTGAGCAGGTTCCGCATCTTGATGCGCACCAAGGTCTGACCGCCCCGGGCCGTGGGTGTGGAGGTTTCCACGTCCATGCACTGGAAGGGCGTCCCTTCCAGTTCAAAGTACATCTTGCGTTTGATCGCAATGGCTTCGAGCAGGGCGGCCATGGGAACTCCAGAATGTCGAATCCTCCATTGTATCCCGTCTTTGGAAGGCGATCTCCTGGTTAGAATCTCAGTTCCATGGCGGATCCCAAATCCATCGGCAGGTATCAGATTCTTCGCCCCATCGGCCAGGGCGGCATGGGGACGGTCTATCTGGCGGAGGACCCGCTGCTCAAACGGCGGGTGGCCATCAAGGTGGTCCGCGTGACGGGAGCCGCCCGGCACCAGGCCATGCTGCGGTTCCGCCGCGAAGCGGAGATCAGTGCCCAGCTGAACCATCCGAACCTGGTGACCATCTTCGACGTGGGGGTCGAGGAGGACCTGGGGCCCTTCCTGGCCATGGAGTATGTAGAGGGGAAGAGCCTCGGGAAGCACATCCGGGAGAAGGATCTGGATCAGGAGACCGCCGCACGGGTGTTGATTCAGGCCATGCGGGCCCTGCGGGCCGCCCATCGACGCGCCATCGTCCACCGCGACGTGAAGCCCGAGAACATCCTGTTGAGCGAGGAGGGCCGGGCCAAGCTCATGGACTTTGGCATCGCCCGCACCATGGGCCACATGAGCCACAACCCCGAGCTTCCCCTGGACGCACCGATGCTGGACGAGGGTGCCCCCGACGGCTACGTCCAGACCCTGGCGCTGCGCCTCACCTCCACGGGCGATTTTCTCGGGTCACCGGCCTACGCTCCCGCCGAAGTCCTGAAGGGGGGTGAAGGCACCCCCGCCTCGGACCGCTACAGCTTTGCCGCCACGGCCTTCGAATTGCTGACGGGCCAGCTTCCCCACCCCGGCAGCGGACTGACAGCGATCATCATCCACATCCTCCGGGAACCGATCACCATCCCGGCCGAGATGCCGCCCGGGCTCGCCGCGGTGTTTCAGAGGGCCCTCGCCCTCGACCCGGACGACCGCTACACCACCCTGCCGGAGTTCATGGAGGAACTGATCGACGCCCTGCCTGGACCGGCGAGCATGCGGGCACGCCTGTTTTCGGCCCTGGGCCAGGATGACGATGGCAGCAGCGTCTCGACGGCCCGGTTCCGGCTTCCAGGCATGTTGGCACCCGATGACAGTGGTTCGAACCCTACGGACTCGCGGCTACGTCAGAGTCAGCCGTTGAAGATCAGTCTGGCGGAGGACCCCGTCGAGAGCTACCTGGCCTCCCGGAAGCACGTCATGGACTACCGATCCGACGGCACAAACTGGGGGTCGATCCTCAAGTGGGCGGTCCTGGTGTTTCTGCTTCTCCAGCTCTTCTGGTGGCTGGCGCCCGCGCTCTCGAGAATCCAACTCAAGCCCTGACGAGCTAGGCGAAGGCCCGCATCAGGAGGAAAAGAGTCCCGTTCCAGAAAGCGTGGACGAGCATGGGGGTACGCAGGCTGCCGGTGTGACGCATGGCCAGCCCCAGCACGAAGCCGAGGGTGGCGAGGGTGGGCAGGCCGGTGGGCTGGAGGTGAATGGCGCCGAAGAGCAGGGCCGAACCAACCAGTGCCACGGCCATCCGCCCATTCCGGGCCAGGACGGGCAGCAGGAAACCCCGGAAGAGCAGTTCCTCGAAGAAGGGCGCCAGCCCCGCCACGGCCAGGAAAAGGACCAGGCTGGGCCCCCAGCCCGACAGGCCGCGCAGCAGGTCCTGCAGCTCCCGCTGGGGACTCTGGTCGGGCTTCAGGATCAGCCCCGAAATCAGCGCTACGGCCATGACCAGCAGCACCGCCAGGGCGAGGAAGGCGCCCCCCCAGGCCAGGTCGCGGCCCATTCGGCCTGGCGCCACCCGGTGCCAAAGGGTGGTGAGGCCGATGCGTTCCGCCCCGCAGAGGAGGCGGATGCCGAAGGCCGCGTGCAGGGCATAACCCAGGGGGACGGCCACCCAGCGCAGTCCGGGCCAGGGGGAAAGGAGCAGCCCCGCCAGGTTGCCTGCCACGAAGAACACGAGGAACCATCCCAGGAAGACCAGGGCGGCGGCCCGCCCGGACAGACCCCATTCGGGCATGGGTTGAGGAAGGGGCTTCCCGCGGGTCACCCCCAAGTAGAGGCCCACAGCGACGCCGCCCGCAGCGCAGCCCAGCACCGCCAGCCCCAGGAGGCCGAGCCCGGCCAGGCGGGTCAGCAGGGCCTTCCGAGCCTGGGCGCGGAGCGCTTCCCCTCCCAATGTACCCTCCCGGTCCCGAAGCCGAATTTCCAGTAAGTCGGCGGCGTAGCCACCTCCCAGGCGGCGGTGGATCTCGTCCCGGTCGGCGCGGTCTGGCAAGGGTGCCCCGGCGTAGGCAGCGAAACCGACTCGGCGGAAACGGGCCCCCGCCGGTCCGGCCGGGGTCACCCCTTCAATCCAGAGGGTGGCATCGCCGGTTTGGCCGCCCAGCTCCGCCCTCAGCACCCCCAGCAGGGCCCGGTCCCAGGGCTCTGTCAGCTGAGCCTCAGCCTTGGTCCACTCCCGGGCCTGCAGTTCACCGCCCCTCAGCAGGCGGGGGCCCGCTAGGACCACTTCGGTGATCCGGCCCTGAAGGCTCACCCGCTCCGAGGGGCGTCGGGCGGCTCGCTGCCGGGCCAGCAGGGTGAACCCCACCGCCAGCAGGTTCAGTAGCATCAGCAGGGCGATGAGGGGATCGGCCCAGCGACGGTTCGGGTGCCAGGGTGAGGAGGGTTCGGGGGGCATGGCTCCAGGCTACGCGATTGTCAGGGGCTCCAGGGCTGGCGTCCCGTGCGCCGGAACCGCCAGGCCGACCAGCGGAGGTAGCCGCGGTTCAGCAGGGCGGGGAGGCCAGGGATTCCCAGCAGCGGAGAGAGCCACCCCCATCCCGGCAGACGGCGGATGATGGGACGCAGCAGGTCGGCCCCGGCGCGGACCTCCCGGGTGCCCAGGTCCAGGCCGTGGATCTCCTTTTCGAGGGGCCTACCAGCCAGTTCCGGGGCCCAGGCCAGCAGGTCGGGATCGCGCAGGGAGACGATGTACAGCAGGCCCTGCCGGTCCCGCCGGGCCAGCCACAGGGCCATGCGGCAGCACAGGGTGCAGGCGGGATCGTAGGCGAGGAGGAGGGGTGGCACGTGCGCATGATGCCATGAGTTGGCGTTAAGGTTTAACCTCTGGAGGCCCCATGCCCTTTTCCCATCCCCTCGAGGTGCGATTCAGCGACCTGGACGTCATGGGCCACGTGAACAATGCCGTGGTCGTGAGCTACATGGAACAGGCTCGGTTCCAGTGGTGGCGCACGTTCCTGGGGGGGCGGAAGTTCCAGGACGAAGGGTTCCTCATCGCCCGGGCCGAGGTGGACTACCGGATCCCGATCCTGCTGGGGGATGACGTGCGGGTGGAACTGCACTGCACGAAGGTGGGCACCAGCTCCTTCGAGCTGAGCTACCGCCTCACCAAGGGGCTCGATGGCGACCTGTTTGCGGAAGGGAAGACCGTGCAGGTGATGCTGGACTTTGCCACCCATCGGCCGCGACCTCTCGTGCCTTCGACGCGCGAGTGGCTCGAAGCCCAGAACTGATGTTGTTGGGCACCGCCACCTGGGCCGAGGGATCGGCCGGACGCCGGGCCCTGGTGGCGCGGTTGGAATCGGGCCGGTTGGCGGACCTCAACCGCATCGAAGCCATCCGGCTCCGGAAGCTGGGCGAAGGCGATCCCGATGGGCTGGCGGGCGTCCTGGTGCCTGCGAGCCTGCGGCGTGTGCTGGAAGGGGGGCCCAGGGCCCTGGCCCGGGTGCGCCAGGCGGTGGCCTACGCCGAGAAGTGGGATCATCGGGGCACCCTGCCGGCGGCCCTCACCCCGGCGATTGCGACGATGGACCTGGGCCCCTGCCTACCCCGGCCCGCGTCCCTCCGGCGGATGGACGGGTCCCTCCTCGACCGCTTCGGGGTCCGGGGCCCGGGCGCGGACCTCTCGGCCCTGCCCCAGCCCGCCCTGGCGGCCGTGGGCTTGGCTGGGGGCAGCGTCGCCGGCTTCTGCCTGGCGCTGGAGGAGGCTGGAAGCCTGGTCCTGGGGGCCTGGATGACGGATGTTTGGCCCCTCGGCAACCTGGAGCTCAGGGTGGGCTCCGCCCGCCGCAGTGTGTCCCTGAAGGCCTGGGAGGGCCTGGACCTCCCGGCGCTGCGGGCCGGGGAAGTGCTGTTGCTCCCCCCAGCCCATCTGAAACCGTTCACGGAACTGCCCGCCGGGGCCGAGGTCCGCCTCAGCGCGGGCTTTGAGCAACTGATCCTGCGCCTTGGGCCCGAGGGCGTGCACCCCACGGTGCAATAGCAGCCACTCTCAGCCCCTTATCATCTCGGCGATGAGGAAGGCCATCTCGAGGCTCTGGGTGCCGTTGAGGCGGGGGTCGCAGCCGGTTTCGTAGGCCTTGGCGAGGTCGGCCTCGGACAGACCCTCGGTGCCGCCGGTGCATTCGGTAACGGCCTCCCCCGTAAGTTCGATGTGCACACCGCCCAGGTGGGAGCCGTGGCCCCGGTGGAGCTCGAAGGCCTGGCGGAGTTCCGACAGGATGGCGCCGAAGTGGCGGGTCTTCAGGCCGCCGGCGCTCTCGATGCCATTCCCGTGCATGGGGTCACAGCTCCAAAGCACCGGATGGCCCGTGGCCTGGACGGCCTTCAGCAGCGGCGGCAGGGCCTGCTGGATCTTCTCCGCGCCGAAGCGGGAGATCAAGGTCATGCGCCCAGGTTCGCGGTCAGGATCGAGCCGATCCAGGAGGTCGACCAGGTGCTCAGGCGTGGCACTGGGGCCCACCTTCACGCCAATGGGGTTGCGGATGCCCCGGAGGTACTCGATGTGGGCACCGTCCAGCTGGCGGGTGCGCTCCCCCACCCAGAGGGTGTGAGCGCCGAGGTTGTAGTAGCTCGCATCTTCGTCGATCCAACGGGTCAGGGCTTCTTCGTAGGGCAACAGCAGGGCCTCGTGGCTGGTAAAGAAGTCGATGCGCTCCAGCACGTCTCGCTGGACGCCGCCCAGGGCCTCGAGGAAATCGAGGGATTCCCGCACCTGATCGAGCGTGCGGCGGTAGGCGGGCACCTCGCCGGTCCCCCCGGGGAGCTCCCACCGCTCGGGATGGTGCAGATCCGCGAAGCCCCCGGCGGTGAGGGCCCGCAGGTGGTTCAGGGTGGCGGCGGCGTGGAAGTAGGCCTCCATCATGCGGCCGGGATCGGGCCTGCGGGCGGCCGCGGTGGCCTCCAGCCCGTTAATGAGATCCCCCCGGTAGCTGGGGAATTCGCGCCCCCGGAGGGTCTCGGTGGGTTTGCTCCGGGGTTTGGCGAACTGGCCAGCGATGCGACCCACGCGCACTACCGGCTTGCGCCCGCCGTGGGTGAGGGCCACCGACATCTGCAGCAGGACGCGGAGCTTGCCTTCGATGGAGGGCGGGGTGCAGTCCTTGAACTGCTCGGCGCAATCGCCGCCCTGGAGCAGGAAGCGCCTGCCTGCGGCGGCTTCCGCGAGCAGGTGGCGCAGGCGGTTGACCTCTTCGGGTACCACGAGGGGTGGCATGCGGCGCAGGCGGGCCAGCACGGCCTCGAGTTCCGAAGGATCGTCGTAGACCGGCTGCTGTTGGGCCGGGGAACGCTGCCAGCTGTGGGGGTTCCAGGAGGTCATACCCCATTCTGGACCGGAATGGGCTTCCGAGCCCAGCCTGCTAGAGCGGGTCGGTCTCCACCGACGTGACCCATCGGTAGCCTTCGCCGCCCACGGTGGCGATCCACGGGGCACCCGTTTCCTCGCCGAGTTTCCGGCGGAGGTTGGCGATATGGACATCCACCGTCCGTGCGCTGGGCCTGGCATCGGGCTCCCAGGCCAGCTGCAGCACCTCCTTGCGGCTGTGGGTGCGGCCAGGGTGGGTGATGAGGATCTCAAGAATGCGGAATTCCCGGGGTGTGAGCTCGAGCATCCGGCCCTCCCGTTTCGCCTCAAGGCGCGGCAGATCAAACCGGAAGGGACCCGAGCGCAGCAGGGGGGGGTGGTCTACCGGTCGTGTGCGCCGAAGGATCGCCTTCACTCGGGCGATGAGCTCCAGCACCGAGAAGGGCTTCACCAGGTAGTCATCGGCGCCCAGGCTCAGGCCCTGCAAGCGATCCGTCTCCTCGCCCCGGGCGGTGAGCATGAGCACAGGCACCTCGTCCCTGCGGTCCCGCAGGGATTTCAAGACGGCAAAGCCGTCCATCTGCGGGAGCATCAGGTCCAACACAATGAGGTCGGCTCGTCGTGCCGCATGGGCGGCCAGGCCTGGCACACCATCTCCGGCCGCCGCCACGGAATAACCTTCAAAGGTCAGGTTGTTCACAAGGAGTTGGCAGAGGGAGGGTTCGTCTTCAACCACGAGGATGTGGATCACGGAATCTCGCTCAAGGACTGGTGAATTCACCATGGCGTCCCTCGATGGGAAAAACAATCAGAAAATACAATTAATTTCCTAAGCCTAATGATAAATTCTTGGAAATATCACCATGAAAGGGCCATTTCAACCGCCCTGTCATGCGGCCGGGACTTCCAGCAGGGCGGAGAACCCCTCGCCCGGAGCCGAGGAGAAGGTGAGGCCCCAGCCTTCCTGTCCCGCCACCTGGATGAGCAGGCTAAGGCCCAGGCCCTGGCCCTCGCGCTGGAAGCCCTCCTTGCCCTGCTCACGCAGGCGCTGGAAGGGTTTGCCGAGGACCTTGAGTTGGTGCAGTTCCAGCCCCTGCCCCTCGTCGCTCACCTGGATGCAGAACCGGCGCCGGACCCGCCAGGTCTCCAGGGTGACAAGCCCCTTGCCGTGGCCCAGGGCGTTCTCCACCAGGGTAAGCACCGCAGCCCGCAGCGAGGGGAGCGGGGCATTCCCCGCCTCCTCTGTCAGGTGGAGGTTCAGGCCGCGCCCCTCCATTTCGAAGCCTGGTTGGAGATCCTCTGCGACGTCCTGGAACCAGGTGCGGGTCGCCTGACCACGCGGTCCCGAGGGCCCCCCCCCGCGGATCACCCGGAGTCCACTCTCGATCAAGGTGGTCAGGTGGTCCACCTCCTCGCTGATCTTCATCAGCTCCTCATCGGCGCGCTCGGGACTGAGGCGCCCCAGGCGCAGGGAATCGCAGCGGAACTTCAGGATGGCGAGGGGGGTCTTGAGGCTGTGCGTCATCGAAGCCAGCCGATCGGCGTCCAGCAAGGCCTTCCGCCGGGTGTGATGGCGGAGCCACATCCCAAGAAGGATGGCGGCCCCGATCAGCGAGGCCACCCCAGTGGCCATCCAGCGCTGGCGTTTGAGCGACTTTCGGAAGGCCGTCTGCTGGTCATCGAAGCCCACGCCGGCCAGGTTCCAACCGTCCCCGAAGGCGTTGGTTTTCGTCACGGTGCCGAGCGGCAGGGTGGCGAGCCGTTTCGGATCAACCTGGAGATGGGGTTCAGCACCCCAGGGCTCCGGCTTCAAATCGGTGCGTTCAAAGTCGGGATCTCGGATCAGGCCCATGCGCAGGGCTCGATTAGGCGAAAGAGCTGCGACGAGTTCCCGCTCGACGTCGGGAGATCCGGGGCGCCAGCGCTTGATGACCAGCCAGCGGTCGGACAAAAGCAGCACGGTGGCGACCTTCCCGAAATCGGGGTCCTGCGCCTTGGAAGGGTTCCACTCGAACCGCTGAGCCATCTCGGCGTGGGCAAACCACCCCAGGTACTGTTGGGCCAGGGCGGGATCCTTCGGCTTCACCAGCCGGTCCCCCTCGCGGAACCAGAGATGGCGCCCTTCGAACCGGTTCAGGAGGGCCACCACGAGGGGTTGGTCCGCCAGGAACCGGCGCACCTCCGGCTCATCGCCTCGCTGGATGGTTTGGAGAATGGGCAGTGTCTTCCAGTGGCGCTCCACCGCCTCGAAATCCACCCAGTGGGCCTCCATGAAGGCCTGGCTACTGTTGGCCAACTGGTCCCTGAGGTAGAACCGGGGGGCGGCGATGAGGAGGATCGCGGTGGCCAGTCCGGCCAGGACCAAGAGCACGATGCCGCTCCGCTGCTGCAGGCGCTGCCAGCGCGACGGCCCAAGGCCGGGGTGCATGGCTCGGAAACGGGAGGTGCGGTGACGGTGCATGGCGGCTCGACGCGAAGGGTGCGGTCAGAGTAGCGCCTGGTAGGCCATCAGCCCAGGGCCAGCATCCGCTCCAGGGGCTTGAGGGCACGAACCCTTAGCGCCTCATCCAGGCGGATTTCGGGTTTCAGATCCCGGAGGCTGAGATAGAGCTTCTCCAGGTTGTTGAGTTTCATGTAGGGGCAGAGGCTGCAGTTGCAGCCGCTATCGGCGGGGGCAGGGATCAGCTCGGCCTCGGGGCGCCGCAGGCGCATCTGGTGGAGGATGCCGGCCTCGGTGGCCACGATGAAGGACCGGGCACTGTCCTTGGCCACGAAGTTGAGCAGGGCTGCCGTGGAGCCCACGAAATCCGCCAACTGGCTCACCGTGGCGTCGCATTCGGGATGGGCGATCAGCTTGGCGTCGGGATGCAGGGCCTTCATGGCAGCGAGGCGCTTGGCCGTGAACTGCTCGTGGACGATGCAGAAACCGGGAAACAGGGCCATGTCGCGGCCGGTCTGCTTCATCACCCACTTGCCCAGGTGGCGGTCCGGGGCGAAGACGAGCTTGCGATCCTTCGGGAGGCTCTCCACCACGCGCACGGCATTGCTGCTGGTGCAGATGACGGTGCTGAGGGCCTTCACGCCCGCCGAGCAGTTGATGTAGGTCACCACGTCATGATCCGGGTACTGCGTTAGCCACTGGGCGAAGAAGTCCGCCGGGCAGCGATCGGCCAGGCTGCAGCCGGCGTCCATGTCGGGGATCACCACGGTTTTCGCGGGGTTGAGGATCTTGGCGGTCTCGGCCATGAAGTGGACGCCGCAGAAGGCGATCACATCGGCGTCGGCCTTGGCCGCCTGCTGGCTGAGCTGGAGGCTGTCCCCCACGAAGTCGGCCAGATCCTGGATCTCGGGCTCCTGGTAATAGTGGGCCAGGATCACGGCCCGGCGTTCGCCCTTGAGGCGCCGGATCTCCGCGGGCAGGTCGAGGCCGGCTGGGATGCTCTCGAGGTCGGGGGCGTAGGGAGTGGACAGGTCCATGGTTTCTATTCTAGATCCAGGAACCGCCGGATGCGCCGACTAGGCTCCGGGTGGTCGAAGACTTCAGCGAAGACGGCGCGCTCCCAGGCCAGGGCAGCGGGGCGCGGTAGCCCCCCCTGGAGACCTTGGAGGTTTCCGAGAAGGGAAATCGCCCGTTCACAGGCATCAAAGCCTGTTGCCACAAGTGGGTTTGGGCTATCCTGGGGGCGGATCGCAGGGTCCAGGTGGATGTGGGAATCCGGTGGCTGCCCTTCTGAGGCGGACATCGGTCCAGGTCTAGGTGGATTCATGCCTTTTCATCCAACAGGGGGGGCACATGGCCAAGGCGCAGGGGTTCGAGACATCCAGCATCTCACGGCTGGATCAGACCAAGGTCAGCCAGTACTTCGGCTGCAACACCTTTAGCGAGCGCACCATGCGCGATCGGTTGCAGAAGGATGTACACAAGGCCTATCGCCAGGCGCTGAAGCGCGGCGAGGCCCTGCCTCTGGAGGTCGCCAAGAGCGTGGCGCTGGCCATGAAAGAGTGGGCCCTGGAGCAGGGCTGCACCCACTTCACCCACTGGTTCCTGCCCATGACCGGTGCCACCGCCGAGAAGCACGACGCCTTCATTACCTGGGACGACGAACCCGGACAGGTCATTGAGCGCTTCAGCGGGAGCCAGCTCATTCAGGGCGAGCCCGACGCCAGTTCCTTCCCCAGCGGCGGTCTCCGCGCCACCTTCGAGGCTCGCGGCTACACGGCCTGGGATCCCGCCAGTCCCGCCTTCATCATGGAGGGACCCCTGGGCAAGACCCTCTGCATCCCCACCGCCTTCGTCGGTTACCACGGGGAGGCCCTGGACCACAAGGTGCCCCTGCTGCGGTCCATGGGTGCGTTGTCGCGCAACGCGAAGGAGGCCCTGCTCCACTTCGGCGTGCGCACGGAATCCGTGGTGGCCCAGTGTGGCCCCGAGCAGGAGTACTTCGCGGTGGACCTCGAGCTGGCCCAGCAGCGGCCCGACCTGATGTTCGCCAACCGTACCCTGCAGGGCGCCAAGCCGCCCAAGGGCCAGGAACTGGAGGACCACTACTTCGGCAGCATTAAGGAGCGGGTGCTCGGCTTCATGCAGGATGTCGTGCTGGAGTGCTTCAAGCTGGGCATTCCCGCCAAGACCCGGCACAACGAGGTGGCTCCCAATCAGTTCGAGATCGCGCCCATCTACGAGGCGGCCAACCTCGCCAGTGACCACAATCAGCTGTTGATGGAGATTCTGAAAGCGGTCGGCGAGCGGCATGGCCTGGCCATCCTGCTCCACGAGAAGCCCTTCGCCGGCGTCAACGGCAGCGGCAAGCACGTGAACTGGAGCCTGGCCACGGATGAGGGCCACAACCTGCTGGAGCCCGGTAAGACGCCCGAAGAAAACCTACAGTTCCTCTACTTCCTCTGCGCCACGTTGAAGGCCATCCACACCCACGGCGGCCTGCTCCGCGCGGCCATCGCCAGCGCCGGAAACGATCATCGCCTCGGCGCCAACGAGGCCCCCCCGGCCATCATGTCCGCCTTCCTGGGCGCCCAGTTGAACCACATCCTGGACGCCATCGAGAAGGGTGACGTCGTCGACGTCTCGATGCAGCACCTCATCGACCTCGGCATCGGCAACCTACCCCGCATCGAAAAGGACGCCACGGACCGCAACCGCACCAGTCCCTTCGCCTTCACCGGCAATAAGTTCGAATTCCGCGCCGTGGGGTCCAGCCAGCCCATCGCCCTGCCGCTGACGGTGATCAATGCCGCCGTGGCAGAAGCCTTGGATTCCCTGAATACCCGGCTGGAAGCCGAGCTCAAGGCGGGGAAGGAGTCCAAGGCCGCGGTTCTCTCCGTGGTGCGGCAGGCCATCATCGAGACCAAGGCCATCCGCTTCGAGGGCAACAACTACTCGGACGAGTGGAAGATCGAGGCCGAGCGCCGCGGTCTGCCCCACGCCAAGGACACTGTGAGTGCCCTGCACGTATGGGAAAACCCCGCATCCAAGGCCGTGTTCTCAAGGCCCGGCATCCTGTCGGAAGGCGAGCTGGAAGCGCGGCTCCACATCCGCCACGAGCAGTACCAGAAGGCCATCGCCATCGAAACCCAAGTGCTGCGTCAGATGGCCGAGACCCAGATCCTGCCCTCCATCACGGCCGATCTCGGGGCCCGCGCCGATAGCCTGGGCAAGCTGACCGCCCTGGGCATCGCCGTACCGGAGACGCTACAGCAGGCCCTCCAGGCCCAAACCACGCTGGCCGGAGAAGCCATGGCCAGGCTTTCGGCCATGAAGGTGGCCCTTGCCGCCGCCGAGGCCATCGAAGACAACCATGCCCGCACCGAGGCCTTCGGCAACCAGGTGAACCAGTCCAAGCACGCCCTTCGGGAGGTGTTGGACCACCTGGAAGAGGCCTGTGACGCCGATCTTTGGCCCCTGCCGAAGTACTGGCAGCTGCTCTCCCCGCTGGTCTAAGCGGTCCTTGACCCCGCACGAAAACGGGCCACATGTGCGGCCCGTTTTCATGCGATCAGGATGGCCTAGCGTCCGAACCGGAAGACGGCGCTCACCTGAACCCAAGTGGCCGAGTCGGAGCCAAAGCCGTCGTTCAAATTCTTGTCCACCGACACCTGATTCAGCGTGCCCTCAAGGGAGAACATGCGGTTGAAGGTGAAGCCGCCGCCGCCGCGGACGCCTATCTTGCCGCTCTGGCTGCTGCTACCGCTGGTGTTGTTGGTTTCCCATTCGTTCTTGATGCTGTTGATGGTGGCGCCGGCGACGGTGTACCAGCCCTGGTCTCGGCTCTGGAAGTTGTAGACCCAATCGGCGCCTACCTGGAAGAGCTTGTAGTCGTTCTTGAAATTTGCACCTCCCCCCCACCCGGAGCCGGGGAAGGACTGAAAGGTGAGTTGGCCGCGGACCTGGTGGTGAGGCGTGAGATTGAAGTCCAGGTGGCCGCCCACGTGGGCGCCAAAGAACTGGTTGGTGCCGAAATCCGACTTGTCCTTCAAGTCGCCCACGGGCAGGGATAGACCGGTGTGCAGGCCGCCAGTGATGTCCTGGGCTGAGAGGGTGGCGCCCACGAGGGCGAGGGCAATGAAAAGGGAGCGACGCATGCAACCTCCGAGACAATTGACCCACAGGGATGGGGGCCAAAACCCAGCTTAGCGGAGACGTGGTACCGGGGCGTCATCCGAACGATCTACTCGAGGGTGACGCCCCGTCCGTTGCGGATTCGCTGCTCGATGCGCGACGTGCTGTGGCCCGGCAGGAAGGGGATGAGGGCGAGCCGTCCACCCCATCCTTCCACGAGTTCGCGCCCCACCACGGTCTCGGGCGTGTAGTCGCCGCCCTTCACGAGCACGTCGGGCCGGAGGGTTCGGATGAGTTCCAGCGGCGTGTCCTCGTCGAACCGCACCACCGCGTCTACGCTGCGGAGACCCAGCAGCACGGCAGCCCGGGCGGCCTCATCCTGCAGGGGCCGGCCCAGGCCCTTCAGACGGGCGGTGGAGGCGTCGCTGTTGAGGCCAACCACCAGGTAGTCGCCAAAGGCCCGGGCATCGGCCAGGTACTGCACGTGGCCGGGATGGATCAAGTCGAAGCAGCCGTTGGTGAAACACAGGATTCCCGGGCGGGGCACGGTCGCCAGGAAGGCTTCGGGGCTTTGAAAGAAACGGGTCGGTGACGGCATCTCAACTTCAGAATAAGATGTACGGTTCGGGGACGATTCCCGGGAGAAGTTTGCCATGCCCCTCTATGAATACTGTTGTGAAGCTTGCGGACGGCCCGAAGAGAAACTCGAAAGTCTGACGGCACCCATGATGCACGCCTGCCCGGCTTGCGGGGTGGGTGACGGCATGAAGCGTCAGCTGTCTGTGGCCGCCTTCTCGCTGTCGGGCGGGGGCGTCTACAAGAGCGCAGCCTCCGAGCCGGTGGCACCGGCTTCCCCATCGGCGGCAGCGGAGACTCCCAAGAGTGGCCCTGGCTGCGGTGCGGGTGGTTGCGGTTGCCCCCTTGCTAAGTGATCCCCACCCCATATTCGCACTTGATGCGTTGACTTCGGGGCGCTTTCCGATAGCCTAGATGGTTCCGGCCCCGTGGGTCGGAGCAGGTTTTTCATCCGTCCGATGTTCCCCGAGGCTCATTTTTCGGCGAACCTCTCGGGCTCAGGCCCGGAAATACCGGTGCCTTCCTTGGAGGATGGTGTGCCTACCATCAATCAGCTCATCCGCATCGGGCGGAAGTCGTTTCAGAACAAAACCAAGAGCCCCGCGCTCGACGCCTGCCCGCAAAAGCGCGGCGTGTGCACCCGCGTGTTCACCACCACGCCGAAGAAGCCCAACTCGGCCCTTCGCAAGGTGGCCCGCGTGCGCCTGACCAATGGTATCGAGTGCACGACCTACATTCCGGGCGTGGGCCACAACCTGCAGGAGCACAGCATTGTGCTCATCCGCGGCGGCCGCGTGAAGGATCTGCCGGGCGTTCGCTATCACGTGGTGCGTGGCACCCTGGACGCCACCGGCGTCACGGGTCGCAACCAATCCCGTTCCAAGTACGGCTCCAAGCGTCCCAAGGCTGGCGCTGCGCCGGCCAAGAAGAAGTAGGGGGAGAACCATGGCCCGTCGTTCCGCACCCGCCAAACGCGAGATCCTCCCGGATCCCGTCTACAACAGCCTCGTCGTCTCCAAGTTCGTGAACATCCTCATGGAGCGCGGTAAGAAGGCCACCGCCGAGCGCATCCTCTACGGCGCACTGGAAATCGTCGCCAAGAAGTCCGGCGAAGAAGCCCTCGAGGTTTTCCAGAAGGCCCTGAATAACATCAAGCCCTCGGTGGAAGTCAAGTCCCGCCGCGTGGGCGGCGCCACTTACCAGGTGCCCGTCGAGGTTGCCCAGAATCGCCGTCAGTCCCTGGCCATGCGCTGGCTGAAGACCTATTCCGCCTCCCGCGGCGAGCGCACCATGCGCGACAAGCTGGCCGGTGAGATCCTGGACGCGATGAACTTTCGTGGCGCCGCCGTCAAGAAGAAGGACGACGTCCACAAGATGGCCGAAGCCAACAAGGCCTTCGCGCACTTCCGCTGGTAGCAGCCCTTTGACCGGAAGGAGCCGCCAACCGGGCGGCTCCTTCCGCGAAGGTCTTTGAAGCACCCCCGATTTTGATTCCGTTTCACCCATTCAGGAGGCCGCAGTGGCCCGCCAGACCCCCCTTGATCGCTACCGGAATATCGGCATCATGGCGCACATCGATGCCGGCAAGACCACCACGACGGAGCGCATCCTCTTCTACACCGGCAAGATCCACAAGATCGGCGAGGTGCATGAAGGTGCTGCGACTACCGACTGGATGGTGCAGGAGCAGGAGCGGGGCATCACCATCACCTCTGCCGCCATCACTGCCTCCTGGACACCCCAGACCGGCAAGATGAAGGGCACCGAACACCGCATCAACATCATCGATACCCCCGGCCACGTGGATTTCACGGCCGAAGTGGAGCGCTCCCTGCGCGTGCTGGACGGCGCCTGCGCCGTGTTCTGCGCGGTGGGTGGTGTTGAGCCCCAGTCCGAGACCGTGTGGCGCCAGGCCGACAAGTACGGCGTGCCCCGCATGGCTTTCGTGAACAAGATGGACCGCCCCGGCGCGGACTTCTTCCGGGTCGTTGAAATGATGAAGACCCGCCTGAAGGCGCGTCCCATGCCCATCCAGATCCCCATCGGGGCCGAGGAGAACTTCCATGGCGTGGTCGACCTGGTGACCATGAAGGGCCTCACCTTCGATGATGGTGACAAGGGCTTCAAGGTGATCTACGGCGAGATCCCCGCCGAGCTGGTGGAGACCGCCAAGGAGTGGCGCGACAAGATGATCGAAATGGTCTCCGAGACTGACGAGTCCCTGATGGACAAGTATCTCGGCGGCGAAGCCCTCACCGAGG
>JANYAS010000097.1 GCA_025361205.1 Holophagaceae bacterium | reverse complement strand
CTCCTCGAATTCTTCAGCAAGGAAAAGGTGATCGCCACCAGCCTCAGCTGATCCCGATCCCCATTTCACAAGAATGAACAGGGCCCGCGTCGCGGGCCCTGTTCATTCTTGCTCATATTTGACCTTATGGTGTTTAAATATTGATTCCATTAAGGTAATCATCTACATGTGATCCCGGTCACTCAACCGGGTCCGCACACTTATGCCGCGACCTCTTTCGGGATCATCATGGCCACCCCCCGTTTCTCCCTCAGCGCCCCCGTGAACCCGAAGTCTGCCAGCAATCCCATGGGTCTCACTCACATCGACCACTTTCAGATGACCGGGTCCATCGAACGCCTGGAACCGCTCTATCGCGGGTTCGGGTTTGCCCAGATCGCCAGCGGGAGGGGGCCCTGGGGCAGGGTCGTCCACCTCCGCCAGCAGCGCATGGACATGCTTATCTTCGAGGCCAACGCCACCCATCCCGCCGGGCGCTACTTCCAGGCCCACGGAGAAGGGGTCTGCGCCCTCAACTTCGCGGTGGATCAGCTCGAACCCGCCCTTGCGCAGGCCCGCGCCCAGGGCGCCCGAGTGATGCTGGAGCCCGAGACGCACACTTTGGGGGGTGGCAGCGTCCGCTTCGCGGCCATTCAAGGTGTGGGCGACGTCTGGAACTTCCTGGTGGAGCGGAAGGGTGAACCCGATGCCTTCTGGCCGGGACTCGCGCCCGACCCCCTTCCTGCCCTCTGCGATCCCGGCCTGGTGCGCGTGGATCATCTCACCAACAACGTGGGTCCCGCCGAGCTGGACGCCCTGGTGGCTTTCTACGAGCGCGTCTATGGCTTCGTCGTCACCCGTGAATTCCACATCCGGGGCGCCCTGGGCACCGGCCTGGATTCCAAGGTCGTGCAAAGCGCCAACAACCAGGTGATCATCCCCATCAACCAGCCCACCGACCTGAAGAGCCAGGTCCAGGAATACGTCAATCGTCACCAGGGCCAAGGCGTACAGCACATCGCCATGTCCACCAACGACATCTTCCACACCCTCCGCACCCTCCAGGCCCAGGGCATCAAGTTCCTGCGCGTGCCGGACACCTACTACGACCTGCTGCCCGCCCGCACGGCCCGCAGCGGCTACACCGTGCGGGAGGACCTCCCCACCGTGAAAGACCTGGGCGTCCAGATCGACGGGGACGAAAGCGGCTACCTGCTCCAGATCTTCACCGAGGACCAGATCGGGCCCTTGTTCTTCGAAATCATCCAACGGCGGGGGAACATGGGCTTCGGTGAGGGCAACTTCCAGGCCCTGTACGACTCCATTGAGTTGGATCAGAAAAAGAGGGGCGTTCTCTGACTCCGCCCCTATTCCCACGGCCGGGGCCCCTGCCCCTGCCTACCCTGCTCGGGAAGAAGGCCGCACTGCGGCCTTCTTCTTTTCCTCGCGACTTGGGCTTCGGCGAGGGCAACTTCCAGGCATTGTACGACTCCCTTGAATTGGATTAGAAGAAGCGAGGCGTGCTCTAACGCCGCCCGTTTTTAGTCGCGGTCCGGGATCGTTATGTGGAGATGCTCAAGGACGCACCGAGGTATCGCTGACCTAACAGAACGAGTGCTGCCGGCAGAGGTTTGAGGTTGGGGCAGGATGAGCCCTCCAGGCAGTGCCCCGAAAAGCGGCCACCCTGCTCGCATCTGCTCCCCGCCGGGTGCGCTAAAGTAATCCCATGGACCTCTCCCCTTCCCGTCAGCGCGGCTTCACCCTGATCGAACTGGTCGTGATCATGACCATCCTGGCCCTGCTGGCCACGGTGGGCCTGGCCGGTTACCGCCACAAGACCCAGGTGGCGCGGGAAGCGGTGCTCAAGGAGAACCTCTTCCAGATCAACCACTCCCTGGAGCAGCATCGGGCCGATCGCGGCAAATACCCCTCCAGCCTCGCCCCTCTCAAGGAACTGGGCTACTTGAGGGAAATTCCCTGGGATCCCATGACCCAGTCCCGGGATCTATGGCAGACAGAATTGGAGCCCCCAGATCCCGACAACCCGGATGCGGAACTGGGCGTCTTCCGGGTCCGAAGCGGCTCCACGGAAAAGGGCGAAAACGGAATCCCGTACAACGAGTGGTAAAGGCTGGCGCGAGGCCAGTCGGGATCCTACGCTGGGCGCGGGTGGAGGTGGTTCGTGAGAACTGGACTCCAGGGTGGGTTGTGCGCCTTGGTGGGGCTCTTGCTGGGCCTCTGCTCCTGCGGGGGCCCCGGCATCAGGGAGGGGCCGAACGCCCGTTCCCCGGTGCCGCACATCTCAGGTGATCCCCCTCTCGCCGCCGAAGTGGGG
The DNA here is from genome assembly GCA_025361205.1 of Holophagaceae bacterium. GTDB lineage: Bacteria > Acidobacteriota > Holophagae > Holophagales > Holophagaceae > Geothrix. The sequence continues at coordinate 1,054 of JANYAS010000097.1, read as the reverse complement.
CGGACCTACTGGACTCACTTCAAGGGCGGCTATTCCTGTGCGTCCGGGGTCTGTTTCAGGCTCGATCCGGTGGTCCTGCCCGCAGGCGCCACCCTCAGCAACGCCAGCAAGTCGCTCCTCTGGATGCCTCGCCCGGACCAGGCCAACACCCTTCAGGTTTGCACGGTGCGCACCCCTCCCGATGCTCTTGGCGAGTCCGCCACCTACTCCTGGACCGTGACAGTGGCGCCCGCCCCGGCCATCACCGGGTTCGCGGCGACTCCCGCGCTCATCGACCCCGGTTCCACGGCCCAATTGTCGGCCACCTTCACTGGCGGAACGGGCCGGGTGGATGGGCTCGGCCCCATCCAGAGCGGCGTTCCCCTGGACACGCCCCAGCTCACCCTGGATACCCCCTTCACCCTTCGGGTGGTTTCGCCGCTGGGAACGGAGGTCACGCAAACCACCACCGTCCGGGTGACCCCTCCGCCGGTGATCGCCACCTTTGCCCCCGTGCCGGACACCATCGCCTTTGGGGGCACGGCCCTGCTGGTGTGGTCCGTCAGTGACGGCACCACCTTGCATTTGGACCCGGGCGGGCTGGACCTCACCGGAAGGACTGCCTTCGCCGTCAGTCCCCCCTCCGACACCACCTATACCCTCACGGCCAGCAATGGGACGGGGCATCAGATCCAGGCCACCACCACCGTCCACGTGATCCCGCCTCCACAGATCCGAGGATTTTCGGTACCTCCTGCCGCAACCGCTCCCAACGAACCGGTCAAGCCTGACCTCCTGCAGAGCCTGTCCCAAAACCCCCGTGCGCCGCGCTGGGAGCGCCGGGGGGTGTCCCGCCAGGAGGGCGAGATGAACATAGTGGGTCTACGTGATTCGAGCCTGACGCCCCCGGGAACGCATGCGTTCCCAGGGATCATACGTCACCGGGATGCCCCCCGCCGCCCCAGCCCAAGGGTTCCCGACTCCGCGAGCCGGAGGCGAGTGGGAGCACGGTGCGGGGCACCGTGCGTGAGGCGGGAGGGACGATGCCAGGCGGGCGCTCCTCGGCGTCAGCGCC
>JANYAS010000072.1 GCA_025361205.1 Holophagaceae bacterium | reverse complement strand
GTTTCCGAAGGCGTTGGCCGCCTGCAGCGACCTGGATGCCCTGATGCGCCTGAAGGGCGCATACGTGGGTCGCGACGGCAGCCATGCCGCACGGCTCATGGACTTGTTGAAGGCCGCGCCCAAGGAGCAGAAGCGCGAGCTCGGCCCCGCCATCAACGGGCTCAAACAGCAGTGGGAGGAGGGCCTCAAGGCGCGCCAGGCCGAATTGGAAACCACCAAGAAAAATCGGAACGCCCTCGCCGCCACCGGGGATGCCTCCCTGCCGCCGCCCCTGCCGCCGCGCGGCGCGCTCCACCCCCTGAACCGCCTGATGGACCGCCTGGTAGAGGTCTTCCGCCCCCTGGGTTTCCACGTAGAGGAGGGACCCGAAGTTGAAACCGAGGCCCACAACTTCGATGGGCTGAACATCCCAGAGGATCACCCGGCCAAGGCCAGTTCCGACACCTTCTACCTGGCGGCGCATCCGGCACTGCTGCTCCGAACCCACACCAGCCCCGTGCAGGTGCGCACCCTGTTGCGGGTGGCGCCGGACCTTGTCAGGCGCGGCGGTATCCGTTTCCTGGCCCCGGGTCGTGTCTACCGCAAGGACGAAATCGATCCCACCCACAGTCCCATGTTCCATCAGGTGGAGGGCATGCTTGTGGGCCACGGCATCGGCATGCAGCACCTGAAGGGCACCCTGGGATACGCCCTGCGGGCCCTGTTCGGGCCCCATGCGGAGATCCGCCTGCGGCCCTCGTACTTTCCCTTCGTGGAGCCTGGCTGTGAGGTGGACGTGAGTTGCCCCCTCTGCGGCGCTAGGGGCTGCCGTGTGTGCAAGGGCTCGGGCTGGGTGGAGATCCTGGGCGCGGGCCTCATCCATCCCAACGTACTGCGGTATGCGGGGATCGATCCAGCGGAATGGTCCGGGTGGGCCTTCGGCATGGGCGTGGAGCGCATGGCCATGATGCTGAGCCAGACACCGGATTTGCGGTTGTTCTTCGAGAACGATCAGCGCTTCCTCGCGGCCATGGGAGGGCTCGACTGATGTGGATCGAACGGAAGGTCCTGGCTGAGGAGATCCCGGCCGTCGCGGCCCTGGACACCCGCCAGCTTTGCGAACTACTGGCTTCCCTCGGCTTTCCGGTGGATGGAGTCGCGGCGCGGGAAGGCACCGAAGTGCTGGACGTGGACATCACCCCCAACCGCGGGGACGCCATGTCCCACCACGGGATCGCCCGCGAGGTAGCCGCCAAGCTGCGCCAGTCGGAGGCGGCCCTCCCCGAGGCCAAAAGCGCCGAGGGCAAAGCGCTGCTTGAGGTTCGCCTTGAGGCGGATGCCTGTCCCCTTTACGCGACGGCCCTGCTGGAACTCGGAAACGGGGAGACACCGGCTGACGTGCAGGCCTTCCTCCGATGCCTGGACGCCACCCCCAAGCGGCTGGCCGCCGTCGATGCCTCCAACGAGCTGCTGCAGCGCTACGGCCACCCCACCCACGCTTTCGACGCGGACGCCATCCAGGGTGCCGTCTCGGTGCGCTTGGCCCGGGCCCACGAGACGTTGGTGACCCTAGATGGCGTGACGCGGACCCTCACGGCCCTGGACCTGGTCATCGCCGACGAAGCCGGCCCCATCGCCCTGGCGGGTGTCATGGGGGGCGAAGCCACGAAGGTGACCGAGACCACCCGCCGAGTGTTCCTGGAGAGCGCCTGGTTCGACCCGAAAACAGTGCGCGCCGCCGCGCGCCGCCACAGCCTGCACACGGATGCCTCGCACCGGTTCGGGCGGGGCGCGGATCCGGCCATGGCCCAGGTCGCCCGGGATCTCCTGGTGGCGCGCCTGCAGGCCTGGTGCGGTGCCAAGCTGATGGGAGCCTGGACTGTCGGAAGCCTCCCGGCACCCTCCGCGCCCGTGGACCTGACGCAGGAGCTGCTGGTCCGGGTGGCGGGGGAACCCCTGGTGCTGGCCGACGCGGCAGCGGCGCTGAAGCGCCTGGGCTGCACCGTGCAGATCGAGCAGGACCGCCTTCGGGTCGGGCCGCCGACCTGGCGCCACGACCTCACCATCCCCGAGGACTTGGCTGAGGAGGTCCTCCGGCTGACGGGGTACGAACACATCCCCTCGGTGTTGCCTCCCCTGGAAGGCCCGCCCGAGTCGCTCTCGGCGGACTACATGAAGCGCCAGACCCTGGCCCGCCGCCTGGCCCACCTGGGCTTCCACCAGACTGTGACTTACGGATTCGTGAGCCCGGAGATGGACCGCCAGGCCCCAGGGCCGCTGGGCGAGGAAACCCTTGATCAGCCCAGCGAGCGAGTACTGTCCAATCCACTAGGCCAGGATTACTCCCTCCTCCGCCGTTCCCTGGTGCCCTCGTTGTTGGAGGTGGCCAAGCGGAACCTGAAGCAGGGCCAGTGCGAGGTTCGCCTCTTCGAGATCTCGCCCACCTTTCGAGGGCTGCCTGATGGACCCGCGGAGTCCTGGACCGTGGCCTTGGCCTGGGCGGGGGAGAAGTGGGACGCAGACCCCGAATCGAAGGCCGTTCGGGTCAAGGCCAAGCACCTGCATGGCGTGCTCAAGGACGTCCTGAAGCCTGGGACGCCACAGAAGGTGCAGCCCTTCGAGGACGACACAATCCTGACGGCCGAGTTCCCGCTCTCCGACTTCAAGGATCCGGACGCGCGGGTCATCCCGACCTACACAGCCCACAGCCGCTTCCCGGCCGTGGAGCGAGACCTGTCCCTGGTGACGCCCCTCGCCCTGTCATGGCAGGCCATGCACCGGGCAGTCCAGAGTTCACTGGTAGATTCGGCGCTGACGGACCTGATCTGCGCGGACCTCTATCAGGGTAAGAACCTGCCAGCCGACACCAAGGCCTGGCTGCTCCGCCTCACCTTTCAAACCATGGACCGGACCCTGGTGGGCGAGGAGGTCGATGCCTGGGTGGTGAAGGCGCTGACGGCGGCGGAGTCCCTCGGTGCGACGCTCCGAGCGTAGAATCAACCCTTTGAGGCATCAGCCATGGACCTGTTAAAACAACTCGAAGCGAAGATGCAGGCCCTGGTCCAGCAGCGCAACCAGCTGAAGGAAGACCTGGATGCGCTGAAGTCTGCCGGGACGGTAGGGAATCAGGAACTGCAAGTCCTCCGGGCCCAGTTGGAGGAAGCCCAGGCCGCCCAGGTGACCCTGGAGAAGGACCGGGAATCGGTGAAGGACCAGGTGGCCGCCATCTTGCGGGCCCTGGAAGCCCTGGGATGAAGCCTCCCGCCCCCCTGCCGGGCACCCGGCCGGTCACGGTGACGGTCCAGGGGCGGTCGCTACAGGTCCAGACGGATGAGCCGGAAACCCTGGCGGCCGCCCTGCGGATCTTGGAGAACACCTTTCAGGACATGGACTCCCAATGCCAGCTAAGATGGGGGAGCGTCCCGAAGGGTCTCGACACTCCGTCGTGGTACCTCCTGGGCGCCCTGAACTTGGCGCACCGCGTGGCGCGTCTGGAGCAGGAAGCCAACCAGCAAACCCACAACCTGGAACAAACCCTGTCCAAGTTACTGAACGATGTTCCGGACGAACCTTCCGCCCCCGTGCCACTCCTCGACGAGGACGGAGACTGATTTCCCTGCGAGGCGCGTGATCATGGCCAAGCTCTTGTTCCGTAAGTCGACACGGGAGACCTTCCCCCTGTCCTGTGCGTTCCGCGCGACGGCGCGCCTTAGCCAGGGACTCTGGTTTCCCCCCTATAAACTAGGGAACTCGGCAAGCCTCCACGACTGAGCGGGGATTTT
>JANYAS010000071.1 GCA_025361205.1 Holophagaceae bacterium | reverse complement strand
GGGTGTGCCGCCGGTGGGGAATCGCGGGGCATATCTCAAAATATACCCCTACTGGGTAGAGTCAACCCTTCTTTTCAAAATAATCAAAAAAAATCCCCGCTCGTAGGCGGGGGAATAATGCCGGGTTGGCTCTATTTTCGGTCGTCTGGGAGCGTACCGCCCCACTCAGGGGGGAACTTGGGCCAGCCCTTCCACCATACTTCCCGGCGGACCCAGTCCCAGGCAGCGCCGTCCCAGCGCCAGCGGAACCCATCGCCCGCCGGTTCGCGGGGGTATGGGGGCATCAGCCGCGGCCCCAGTATCATGGCTCGGTCGGAATGTCTCGCACGCTGCCGTCTCGGATGAAAACCTGAGTCGTCTTCAGGCCGACATAGCCGCCCTGCCGGTTTTTCGCGTTGCACTCGAAGTTCACCAGGTACCCGAAATGGAACGTCCCGCCGGTGATCGCAGGATCTTTGATCCAGCCTTTGACAGGGGCTCCGATCTTCAGCTCCTGGACTGAGTAGGAATCAAAGAAGGTGGTGCGGATTCGCTCTTTCACCAGGGCTTCATAGTTCGTCGGGAAAGTCCCGTAGTCCGCGGCGGCCAGGGCATCCTTGGATGGTTGCATCCACGGCGCCGAACACCCTGCCAGGGCCAGCACCATCAAAGCTGCGATGGGCTTTCTCATTCATTCTCCCCATGAGTTTGCGGGATTCCTCCCGCGTTTCGGATCGCCCGCCATGGCCCACAGGCGGGCGGTGGCGATGCGCGTTGCAAGGTTTCTAATCTCGTTCCCCCCGGCTGGGATGGGCTGGTAATGGCGCGCAATCGCACCCATGATTTGACGCGGCGTGACGGCCTCCGGGATTCGGGCCGCCGGAAGCAGCGCTCGGACGGCCCAATGCTCGGCCTCGCTTGCGCTCCCTGTCTGTACCATCCCGAGGCCGTAAGCCAGTGCCCAGATGTAGGGCAGCGGCTCGAGGCCCGCTGGGATCAGGACCGCGGCCCCCGGGCACGGGACGATGACTGTACACGGGAGGCGGGAGGTCCCCACGGCGCAATCCAGTGCGGCGGCGTGGGATAAAAGTGTTTCAACTGAAGGGTATGTGTAGGCAAACCACTCACGCATGGGAATACTATGCACTATTTTCTAGCCTTCAACGCCCGGAGGCGGTCGCGCGAATGGATGTAGTCTTCGAATAGAACCTGCCAATCGGTATCCGTGAGGTCTTCGGCCCTCATGTCTCGGATAATCACCTTCGCCTGGAAGCGCTGGGCCTCGGTCAGCTCCCGAACGTCTTCTGTCTCGATCAAAGCGCCCGGATCATCCAAGAAATTCGTCAACGGGCATCTGAAAAGCGCCGCGGCCCGGCTTAGTGTGGCGGTGCCCGGCTTCTTTTGTCCGTATAGGATGTTTCTAAAAAATGCCAATCCTATCCCCAGGTCGGCCGCGATCTCACGATGCCCCTTCCCAGTGGAGCGCGCGTAAGCCTGGACCTCATTTTTAAAGTTGTCAAGGTGCAACCACACCGGCCGCCCGCCTTCTTTGATGTTGGTCATAAGGCCAAAATGAGGCCCTGGCGCCATTTTGGGCATATGTAAATAAAGTGTGGCGTATACCCTTTTTGGGGGTACTCTTGAGGTATGGACTTTCGGCCCCGCCTCCGCAGCTTCGTTTACACCGAATTGCAAGCCGCGTGCGGCGCCCGCTCGTACAGCCGCTTTTATGAGGTCTTGGCCGGGAAACGGACACCGAGCAGGGCCCTCGCGGTTCGGCTGGAGCTCGCCACAGGGGGAATCGTCCGCCGGTGGGAGCTTCGGCCCGACTTCCCACGCCCCCGGAAGGGCAAGCGCGCTTGGCGCCTGTTCCGTTTTCCCAGGGTTCCCCATCTGACCTCCTCTCCGGCGGCTTGAATCGCTGAAATTTGAAAGTGGCGACCAGTATTCACAAGGGTAAACAAATGATCAAGCCGCGCAAGCCTGCAAAATTTACCTGGAGCCACGAAGCACCATTAGCTCTTGCCGCGGCCGGCGGGCCTATGACTCGCAACGCCACCCATAGGGTGAGCGACCTGGCCCGCTGGTCCACTTTCCCCCGCCTCCGACCTCATACGGCGATGAGGACGACGGCGCTCTCCTCGGATGGGGCGCCCCGGACGGCACGGCTGGCCTATCCAGCAGGCGGGGCCTCCATCACCACGGGCCCGCAGGCCTGCCGCATTGGCGGCGCGCAATGACCGCCCTCCTCGCAGCCCTCCTTGCGCTGCTCTCCCATCTCGCCCCGGAACCCCAGCGATTTGTGTCGGAACCTTCCCATGGCGCCCATAGTGAGGCCTTGATGACCACCTCCTGGTACGGAGGAGGCGGGGACCGCTACGCAGGTAAGACCACCGCCAGCGGTGCGCGCCTAGACCCGGCGCGCCTGACGTGTGCGCACCGAACCCTGCCCTTCGGTACCCGGCTGCGGCTGACGGTCGCCGGCCACTCCACAGTCGTCACCGTCAACGACCGAGGGCCGTGGGCCCGGGACAGGAAAGGCCGGCTCACGCGCGACCTTGACGTGACTGCTGCGGCGGCCGACGCCCTTGGAATGCGGGAGTACGGCGTGGCGATCGTGTCTGTGGAGATCATATGAAACCCTACGGCTACCCCAAAGGCGCCCCCTGGTCCCCGCGCCTGCGGTCTGAGGCGGCGTTCCTGTGGTACGTCTTCGGCATGGGCGTCCTGGTTGGTGTGGTGGCGGTGTTTTTATGCCGCTGACCGGGACCATTTACATTGCCGGGGCCTACACCGCTCCCACGGACGAGGGCATCCTCGCCAATATCGAAGCCGCACTCGAAGCGGGCCTGGCCGTGCATCGCACGGGCCGCTGCCCGGTCATCGTGCCCCACGTCGCGGTCCCGTCGCACTCCACCTGGAACGAGGCCATGGGCATCTGCAAGCGCCTGCTCCTCTCATGCCACGGGCTGGTGCTCATCCCGGGCTGGGAGGCCAGCAAGGGCGCCTGTCTCGAGCAGGAATGGGCCATAACCGCGGGGATGCAGGTGTGGGAGCTCGATGCGTTCTTGAAGGAGCGGGCCGCATGAACCGCATCCGGCAGGCCTCCGACATTGAACCCGGCATGGTGCTCCAGTGGCCGCGTCTCGGCAAGGGCACCCCCTTTGAGGTGGTCCAGTTGGGTGAATTCAGGTACCCCTGCGGGCAAATCTCGCAAGGGGTTGAAATCCGGTTTTTGGCCGGTCGGTTTTTGGCCCGCGACCCCTTTTGGGTGGGGTGCCGGGCACTGCTTGGCGCCAGGGTGATCGCATGACAACAACGTGGTTTAAACTATTTCCTCGAGAATTTTTGACAGATTCCAAGGTAAAACTCCTTTCGCGGGAGCATCGGTCCATCCTCCTCGAGCTCTGGTGTTTTTGTGCGATGGACGGCAGCATCCCGAGCGATCCCGCGACCCTCGCCCGACTCATCGGGGAGAGCGCCGCGACCACCAAACGGGCCATGGAAAAGCTCTCTGGATTCTTCGTAGAAGAAGGCGGGGCATTGTTCTCCGTTAGGCTCCGCGCCGAAGTGTCTGCCTATGAGGAGAAGTGCCAAAGGCTTCGGGACAACGCTAGCAAAGGCGGGAAGGAAAAGGCAGCAAATGCCCTAGCAAATGCTAGCGGTCCAAACCTAGCAAATGCTAAAGCAACCGACCTAGCAAATGCTCTAGCAGAACCTGCGGAAGCAGAAGCAGAAGCAGTAAAAGAAAGAGAACTACCCCCTACCCCCTTCGGGGTCGGGGCCCCGGAAGCCGGTGGGGGTCGGGGTCGGGCCCCAAGGCAAAAGCGCCGAACCCGCGCCGAGGTTCTGCAGCCGTTCCCCCCGGAGCTCCGGGCCTGGGTGAACCGCGTGGCCGGCCGCTGGCCCACCGAGGACGCGAAGGACGGCCGAGCGGTGCGCATGGACCCGGAGGTGCTGGCAGAGAACGCTCAAGCCATCCTCGCGGATCAGCCCGGCCTGACGCTGGACCTGCTCGAGGAGGCCGCCAGGAATTACCTCGCCAGCGCGCCGCAACGCTGGAAAGCGCCGCAGTTTTTTTTCGGCCCAGGCAAGGCCCCCGATGGCCCACCCTGGCGCCCCTGGGCCCGTGCCCTGCTCCCTGACGAAGCCCATTTGCCGGTGTCCGCATGAGCAACATTCCCGAAGATTTCGAACTCGAGCGCGCCATCCTGGCCTCCGCTTGCGCTCCCGGCAGGCCGGAAGACGCCTGGAAAGTCTCGCTTGGCCTCACCGCGGAAGACTTCCAGGCGCCGCAGCACCGGGCGCTTTTCCAGGCTCTCGGAGACGTTCTGGCCGAGGGCCAGGACGGGGAAGTGGACGCCCACCGGCTCCGCGCTGCACTGGAAACCAAGCGCCACCTAGGCCTCGTCGGCGGGTTCCCTGGCCTCGTGGAAATCCTGGCATCCGAGGAAATCTACAACCTCGACGGGCCCATGGCCCGGCTGCGCGACCTGGCCCAACGTCGGCAGCTCCTGCGCGCCGTGTACGAGGCACAGACGGCCGTGGACCGCGGTGAGCACGACGCCCCTGAAGTCATGCAGGCTCTCGGGGAACAGCTCCACCGGATCCAGGTGGCTGGGGCCAAAGTTCGGGCTTCCGGCTGGTCCGACATGCTCCATCGCATCGCCCTGGAGGAGCCTTTTCGGCCCGAAGGCTTCGGCTCGGTCGCTGGGTTCTGGGGCATTGACGAGCTGGACAAAGTGGCCTCGATTCCCGCCGGGGAGCCAACCCTCATCGCCGCCCGCCCCGGCATCGGCAAGACCGCGCTGGGCGTCCAGGTGGCCGCGGAATCAGCGATCCAGGGGAAGCGCGTGCTCTACGTCAGCCTCGAGCTGGAGCCAGAAATCCTGGAAAGCCGCGTCGCCAGCTACTTCCTCGACCACTATTCCAGCCTCGATTTTCAGCGCGGGGAATACAGCTCCACCCTGGCCCGGCAGCTTGCCTTCAGCGGTGATGCACTTGGCCGCGGGGAGACGCTGGGCCTGCCCATCGGCACCCCCTGGCCAGTCATCGAAGCCGAAATTAGGCAGCGCCACGCCCGCCATGGCCTCGACCTGGTGGTCGTGGATTATTTCAGCTACATCGGCCGTCCGCCCGTCCAGAAGGGCGGCAACGAGGCCTACGCCTACGGGGCCGTTTCCGAGGCCATCACCCGTACCGCCAAGGGCCTAGGAATCGGCATTGTGCTTCTTGCCCAGCTGGTCAAGGACGCCGACGGCAAGGAGCCAGCGCTTGGTGAGCTTGCCGATTCCGACCGCCCAGCTCGCGACGCCGCGCTGGCCCTGCTGGTCTGGCGCGATGCAAAGGGCTCCCTTCAGGCCCGCATGAAAAAGAATCGCCACAACCCCGAAGGGCTCTGGCGCGGCGAGCTCTTCTTCCCCTCCCGCGGCTGCAAGCTCAAGGCCAGGGAGCACGAGACCGCCCAGCTGCAGATGGCGGCCTGCGGGGCGAGGAAACTATGACCGCAAAGGCACTCCTCGAACGCGATGTCCAAAAAGCCATCGTCCAGGCCTTCCGCCTCCAGCACCGGGTCCACCTGTTCACGACCGACGCAGGGAACGCCCGTGCGAGGGCGGAAGCGGGCCGTGCGGGCCTCGAAGGGTTCCGGGGCACCTCTGGCCTGCCGACGGGCTTTCCGGACCTAATTGGGGCCATCCCCGGCAATGGGCGCATGGTTGTGATCGAGGTCAAGCGTCCGGGGAACATCCCCACCGAAAACCAGCAGCACTACCTCGCCGTTTTCAAGGCCGCAGGGGCCGTCGCATTTTGGGCCGACTCGGTGGAAGCGGCGCTGCGGCAGTTTGAGGAAGCCTTGAACGGGAGGGCAGCGTGAAAAAAACTGGACCACCCAAGGGAACTCCCAAAGTGCCAAACAGTGGCGGTTCAAGAAAGGGCATCCCCAACAAGACCACCAAGGCCCTCAAGGACATGATCCTCGGCGCGCTCAGCGCGGCCGGAGGGGAGAAATACCTTCAGATTCAGGCCCTCGAGAACCCGTCAGCGTTCATGACCCTGCTCGGGAAGGTGCTGCCGATGAGCCTCGCTGGCCCCGATGGTGGCGATATGAAGATCCACATCACGGTTGTGGGGCGCGATGGATCTGAGGCTTGAGGTTCCGCGCAAGCTTCTAGGCCTGCTCGCGGGGCCGGGGCGCTATCGCGTGGCCTATGGGGGCCGCGGCAGCGCGAAGAGCTGGTCTTTCGCGCGAATCCTGCTCGCGGACGCGATGGGGCGCAGGATGCGGATTCTTTGTGCGCGGGAACTTCAGCTCTCGATTCAGGAATCCGTCCACAAGCTGCTGTGCGAGCAAATCCAGACCATGGGCCTAGACGGGTTTTTCGACGCTCAGAAGACCACAATCAAAGGCCGCAATGGCTCTGAGTTCATCTTCTCGGGCATCAAGAGCGACCCAAACAAAATCAAGTCCATGGAAGGCGTGGACGTGTGTTGGGTGGAGGAGGCGGCGAAGGTGAGTGCGGAAAGCTGGGAGACGTTGATCCCGACGATTCGAAAGCCGGGTTCTGAAATTTGGGTAACGTTCAACCCTGAATCAGAAGACGACCCCACCTTCCGGCGTTTCATAGTGAACCCGCCGCCTGATGCGAAGGTGCTGAAAATCAACTGGGAAGACAATCCCTGGTTCCCAAACGAGCTTCGCGCGGAAAAGGACTATCTCTATCGCGTTGACCCCGAGGCTGCGGCACACGTTTGGGGCGGGGAGACTCGCAGGATCACTAACTCCCAAGTATTGCGGGGGCGATTTCGTATTGAGTTTTTCGAACCCGGGGAGGATTGGGACGGGCCCTATTTTGGCTCAGATTGGGGGTTTGCCGTTGACCCCACCACGCTCGTTAAAATTTGGGCCAAAGGGCGGTCCCTCTACGTTGAGCACGAGGCCTATGGGATTGGCGTTGAGATAGACCAAACACCCGCGTTATTCGATACCGTCCCCGGTGCGCGTGAGCACGCTTGCAGGGCAGACAGCGCGCGCCCCGAAACCATTAGTTATATGCGCCGGAACGGCTACCCCCACATGGTTGCGGCCGCGAAAGGCGCCGGAAGCGTTGAGGATGGCGTAGAGCACTTGCGGAGCTACGAGGAAATCATTATTCACCCTCGCTGCACCCACACCGCCCAAGAGGCCAGGCTTTGGAGCTACAGGACAGACCGGCTTTCGGGAGACGTGCTGCCTGTGCTGCTGGACAAACACAATCATTGTTGGGACGCCATTCGATACGCGCTGGAGCCTATCAGCCGCACCGGTGGCGCTATGGGTTATCTGGAATACATACAACGGTTGAACGCGACGGGGGTGCAAGCATGACCTTTTGGGAAACGATGCTTACGGCAATGGAAGACCAGATGATCGAGGCGGGTGTCCCTGGCGCTGTCGCCCACCAGCGGGCCGTGAAGGCGCTGCTGGTCATCACGACGGAACACCACGGGGAGCGGGTGGAAGTGACGCGCCGCCCCTACGTTGTCCGGGCCGATATTGACGCTGAAATTCACGAGCTTGTCCAAACCCATGGCGTCGAGGGCACCGCGGGGAAACAGCACTGCACCGAGCGCACCATCCAAAACGCAATCTCCCGGCACCGGCGGGCAAGGTTCCCCAAAGCAGGGTAAGAAAAAGAAAAACCGAACCCTAAGTTTTTCCACGATGGGCCTCCAACCTTGTGTATACAGGGGGCCCCGTTTTGTCGCTGATCCCGGAAACGATTGCGCACGCCCTCACCGCGGACCCCGCGGGCGTTTGGGCCGCTTGGCCCCTCGTGGTGGCTGCGCTTCGCGCTGAAGGGATTGACACGGATGCCGTGGAAATCTCCGCGGCGGCCACCATCCAGGTCGAGGTGGGCAAGCGGTGGCTCCCGATCCACGAATTCGGCGGCCGCCTGTACTTCTCGAAGATGTACGAGGGCCGCAAGGACCTGGGCAACACCGAGCCGGGCGACGGTGAACGCTTCGCGGGCCGTGGCTACATTCAGCTGACCGGGCGGGCGAACTATGCCTCATACGGTGCCGAGCTCGGGATTCCGCTGGTTGACACCCCGGATTTGGCTCTGGAGCCCGGAAACGCCGCGCGAATCCTAGCCCGGTACTTCCGGCTTGCCGGTATCCCGGAGGCCGCCGAAGCGGGCCTTTGGACGAAAGTTCGCCGCCGCGTAAATGGCGGAGTCAACGGTCTCGACGCCTTTCTGGCTGCGGTTCGGGCGCTGTCAGCCAGCCATGCACTCGCAACGGCGCCCTAAACCTTTCTTGGAGTCCCCATGTTCAAAAACATCGACCTCAAAACACTTTTCCTGTCCAAGACCTTCTGGGCCGGCGTCATCGCCTTCGGCACCGGCGCTGTTCACGCCTATGGCCAGTGGATGGCCGGCGACAAAGCCGGGGCGCTCCTTGCCCTGGGCACCGCCTTCTCGCTCCTGCTTGGCGCCATTGGCATCAAGGACGCCACCTCTGGGCCTGTGAACTAGCCCCCAATGGCGACCCTCGCTGCATTCCTCGCGGTCCTCGGCTACAAGATGGTGTTCTACACCGTCGTCCTGCTGGGGGTCGGCGCGTGGGGGGCAAGGCAGAAGAAGCGCGCCACCTTGGCCGAAGCTGATGCCACAGCCGCCGCGACGGAACGGGACGATGCACGGGCGACGCTCATCACCATGAGCATCGCCGTCGGGACCTGGCGGGCCAAGGCAAACGCTGCTGCTGCTGCTGCGAACTCAGCCCAGCTTGAGGCGGCGGACCTGCGCAATCAATACGAGGGGAAGGCCATGGCCCTTTCGGTGGCCCCGGTGCCAGACGCGGGCGCCATGGCCTTCCTCCGTGACCAGGCCGAAAAAACCAGTACAGACGAGGCGCCCAAATGATGCGGCTACTGCTGGCCTCTCTGCTGGCCTTTTCGGCCTTTGCTCAAAAGCCGATGTTCCACAACTGCCCACCCGAAGGCACCTGGAAAACCGAGGAAGACAAGGCCTTAAACACCTTGAAAAACAGGTGGCAGGCCCCCACGCAGGTTAAGAAAGTCGAGCTTTCCGCGGTTGTGGCTCCGGTGAACAAAGCGCGAGACGGCGCGGATGATTCCGGCCGGTTCCAAAACACGCAGGGCGCCACCATCGAGGGCTTCATTGTGGCCGTCAAGTTCGAGGGCGCCGAAGGTTGCAACTGCGAAAGCACGGCGCCCACCGAGCGGGACTTCCACATCTGGTTCGGTCTGACCCCGGACGCCCCCAAGCGGGAGTGCATGATCGTTGAAATCGCCCCCCGCTGGCGGGAAGCGATGCGGTGGACCCCCGATGAAATCAAGGGCTGGAAGGGCCACCGCGTCCGCGTCACTGGCTGGTTTTTCTTTGATCCTCGCCACGCTTCGATGGCCGTGAACTCGACACCCGGCGCGAAGGTGCTGGCCCGCGCAACGTGCTGGGAGCTGCACCCCGTGACGGCCCTGGAGGTTCTGCCATGAAGCCAACGGCCACGGCTCGCCACTTCTCCACGCGGTCCAGCGCCGAACGCCGTGCGCTGCGTCTCCCCCCTCTCGCCTTCGCCCTGGTCGCCCAATCATTCGCCGAAGGTGACGGCGAGCGGTTGGCACGGGCCCAGGTTGCCCCGAATGACCTCCTACCCCCTGCGGGGGGTGAATGAAGCGGGCCGCCATGCTGCTCTGCCTCTTGGCTGCTTGCCAAGCGCCCCGCGTCCTGCCTGTTGAGGTTCCCGTGGCCGTGCCGTGCCCGGAACCTCCTGTTCTTTTCTGGCCGGACCTCCCGACCGCGCATATCACGCCAGCAACGCCCGACGGCGAAGTGGCGAAGGCTTGGGCTGTCTCGAAAGTGATCCTTGAAGGGCGTCTCGCCGAAGCCCTGGCCCTGCTCAATGGCTACCGTACCGCGTCCCCCCGCACGGTCATTCCGAAACCGAATCAGGGGGGGAAATGAACATTCCGCTTGCGTCCAAGCTTCGGTTCGAGCCTAAAGATGTTTACGCAATCATTGGCGCGCTCATCATTTCCACCGCCGCATTCTATGCGTCGCAGGTCAATGCCGCGGTCACTGCGGAAAAGGTACGGAACCTTGAGGCGTCTCAGCAGAAGCAAGAGCAATTCGAGGCCCTCGTAATCAAGGAGCTTGGGGAAATCAAGACAGCCCTGGCCGTTGAAGGCGCCACGAGAAACGGCGAGCGCAAGTGAAGGACCTGCGGCGCGACGTTCCGCTTGATCCCGGCCTCATCGCCAGGATCGGCCAGGGCATCGCCTATGCCTTCACCGGCAAGGGGCCGGGCTGGATGACCCCTGGCACCCCGCTTGCGCCGGTCCTGACCGTCGCGGATCAAGCCGACGTAAAGGGGCGGCAAAACGACTTCGCCACGGGGCAAAATCTCAACTACAAGCCCGGCGCCACCAAGGGGCTCGACTTCGCAACCTTGCGCGGGCTGGCGGATTCGCTGGACGTGCTGCGGCTCATCATCGAAACCCGCAAAGACCAGATGGAGAGCCAAACCTTCACCATTAAGCGGCGTGACGGTGAAGACGCTGGGGACCGCGGGAAGAAAATCATGGACTTCCTGGCGTCCCCTGACCGGGTGCACACCTGGGCGCAATGGCAGCGGGCTTTGCTGGAGGATCATTTCGTCATCGACGCGCCGGTGGTCTACCCTCGGCGGACGCTTTCGGGCGAACTCTACAGCCTGGACCTCATCGACGGCGCCACGATCGCGATAATGATCGACAAGGATGGGCGGCGGCCCACCGAAGGCCCCGCTTATCAGCAGGTCTTGAAGGGCGTTGTGGCCGCCAATTTTGAGGCCAATGAACTCATCTACGGGATGGGAAATTGGCGGACAAACCGGATTTACGGTTATTCCCGCGTTGAACAAATTGCGATGACGGTTAACACCGCCTTGCACCGGCAACTGCATCAACTTCAGGTCTACACCGAGGGGTCCGCCCCGGACCTCATCCTTTCCGCCCCGAAAGAATGGTCAGCGGATCAGATGCAGATGGCGGAGGACCGCTGGAACGAACATCTGGCCGGGAACGACAAGCAGCGCCGCCGCACCAAGTTCGTGCCGGAAGGCCTCACGATCCTCAACACGAAAGAAGGCGTGTTGAAGGATGCGTTTGATGAATGGCTGGCAATGGTCTGCTGCTATGCCTTCAGTGTTTCCCCCCAGCCGTTTATCAAGATGATGAACAAAGCCACCGCGGAAACCGCCCAGGAAATCGCGAAAATCGAGGGCCTGTTCACGGTCCAGCGATACGAGAAGGGGCTGATTGACCGCATTCTGGAGGTCGGCTTTGATGCGCCGGACCTCGAGATGGTCTGGATCAACGAAAAAGAAGTAGACCCGAAGGTCCGAGCCGAAATCCATAAGACCTACTTCGAGACCGGGATCCTGCTGCGCGAGGAAATCCGGGAAGAAATCGGAGCGCCAGAACTTTCCGGCGATAAAACCCCGCGCCCAGACGTTGCGAAGACCTCGCTGGCCGGTCCGCAGGCCACCCAGCTTCAAGCCACCCTTCAGGCCGTCGCCAGCGGGCAGCTTCCCGCGAAGTCTGCGTCCGCCATGATTTCCGCGGCCTACCCCAGCATCACGCCGGAGGCCATCAGCGCCATGCTCGACGGCCTCGAAACCTTCACGCCGGAACCTCCGGCGAATCCTACGCCCCCCCCTCCCGGTTCCTCACACGATGGGCTGAGTGCCCCGGATCGCGTGGCAGGCGGGGGCGACCCAGTTGACGGCACTGTGGGGAAACCTGCGGTTCCCGTCAACCCTGAAGCCGAGGGCGGGGGTGGGGACGCACCGACTAAGGCTTCAGGTTCCAATCTGACCAAGGCGGCGAAGCTCTACCAGAACGTGAACCGGCCGGCAGTCAAGGCCGCCCGTGCCAAGCTGGCGTCCAAGGTGAAGGGCGTCTTCCGCAAGCTCGCCGTCCAGGTGTCCGATGCGGTCACGGAGGCCGTCATCGCCGAAAAGCTGGCCAAGGGCGAACCGAGCCTCGACGAACTCACGCTGATTCTACAGCAGGCCGTCGCGGGCGGCTTCGACAGTCTGGACGCGACGGCCCAGGCCACCCTCAAGGCCATCTTTGAGGATGGGAGTGAGGGGGCGCTGGACCGCCTATCCGGGTTTGTATCCGAAGAGGCCATGGGCGTCTCGACCGACCTGGTGCATGGGCGGGCGGTGGAATGGGCCAAGGTCCGCGCCGGCGAACTCATCACGGAAATCGAACAGACCACGATGGACCGGATCAAGGCCGACGTGACCGCGGCCCTCGCAGAGGGCGCCTACACGGAAGACCTGGCCGGGAAGCTCATGGAGTCCTACGGCTTCAGCGACGCCCGAGCGGAAATGATCGCCAGGACCGAGCTGGCCGCGGCTGATAGCGCGGGCAACATGGCGACCTATCGGGATAGCGGCGTCGTGCCGAAAAAAGCTTGGCTCACGGCCGACGGAGACCGCGGGTGTGTCGTGTGCAGCGGGAACGAGGCACAAGGTGAAATTGGAATCGACGATGAATTTTCATCGGGTGATGACGCGCCCCCGGCGCATCCGAATTGTCTTTGTGTGGTTGTCCCCATCGTTGAAACGCAACCGGAGGCTTAAAAAAATGGCAAACATTCGACTCCTTCCGCCCGCGACTGGGAATGCAACCCACAAATGCGCGGATCGGAACTACCCCGGCACCGCCGGGACGCCCCTGGACGTGCCGGAACACGATGTCCCGATCCTGGTGGCGAACGGGTGGATTATCTGCGCCGCAGGCGGCGTGGGAGCCACCGCGGCCCGCCCGCTCAACCCGAGGAAAGGCGCTGAGTTTTCCGATACGACCGTCGGCGCCGAAATCATCTTTGACGGCGTGACCTGGCGCCATGCCGTGACCGGAGCGAGCGTATGACCCTCATGAAACTTTTTGTCCCACTAAACAAGGTGGACGTTGAACAGCGGCGCGTTTGGGGCCGCGCAACCCAGGAAATCAAGGACAAGTCCGGCGAGGTTTTCGACTACGAAACCTCGAAGCCGAACTTTGAAAAGTGGTCTTCGGAAATCGCGAAGGCGACCGAACACCTTGGCGAAGACGGGCAGAGTCTCGGCAACGTCCGCGCCATGCACGGCAAGGTCGCCGCGGGCAAGCTCATCAACATCGACTTCCAGGACGCGGAAAAGGCCATCGACGTCTGCGCGGAAATCGTGGACGACACCGAATGGCAGAAGTGCCTAAAAGGCGTCTACACCGGGTTTTCCATCGGCGGGAGCTACGAAAAGAAGTGGACCGATGCCGACGGGAACAAGCGGTACACCGCGGACCCCTCGGAAATCAGCATCGTGGACAATCCCTGCGTCGGCACCGCCCATTTCTCGATGGTGAAGGCGGATGGCGTCACCGAGGATGCCCCGTTTGCCACGGCCAGCGTCGGGACGCTGCGGAAGGGCCTCTACGCCGTCTCTCGCCTGGCCGACCTTCTCCAGTCCCTCGTTTGGCTGGCATGTGATGCCGACTGTGAAGCAGAATTCGAGGGCGATGCAAGCCCGATCCCGGCCCGGCTTGCCGCTTGGGTTGGTGAGGGCGGCGCCATCCTCCAAGACATGACCGCAGAGGAAGTGGCCGAACTGCTGGCCTCCCTCCCCAACCACCCCCTGACCGACGGCGGCCTGGAGATGGCTGCCAAGGCCTGGGACGCCGTTGGTCTGACAAAGGCCGGGGCGAAGTATTCCAAGGCCACGAAAGACGCCCTTTCCGCGGCCCACAAGCTCATCAAGGACGCCGACGCGCACATGGCGGGCATGGGCTACGAGAAGGAAGACGACGGCGAAGCCGAAAAGGCCGCCACAAACGACCTCGCGAAGCTCGCCACCGAAAAGGACGAGGCGCTGGCGAAGGCCACAAACGACCTCGCGAAGATGGCGCTCGAGAAGGAAGCCCTCGCCAAGGAAGTGGCTCGGCTCGGTGCTCTGCCTCAGCCCACTAAGGGCGTCGCCAATGCGTTCGCCAAGGTTGACGACACCGAAACCACCACAGCCAGCGCGGAAGACGCCGAAAAGCTCAAAAAGGATGCCGAGGCCATGCCTGACGGAATCGAGAAGGTGAAAGCCCTCGTGAAGCTGGCGTTCCAGAAACCCATGTAACCCCTTCGCGCCCCCGTGTGAAGCAGCAGTACCGCCAAAAACCTCCTTTGCGGGATCGAACCCGCCCCCCCGGAGAAAATCAAATGCTAATCAATCCTGCAGAAACCATCGCCCTGGTGAAGTCCGCCATGGGTGCACAGGGCGGGGATGAGCTCTACAAGGCCATCACCCTGAACACGGGCCTCGTCAACTATGACCTCCAGGCCCCCGCGAAAAACTTGTACCCGGTCATCACCCTGCTGGGCAAGACCATCCCCCGCGTTCCCGGTAACGGCGGCATCGCCACCAACTGGCGCGCTGTCACCGCCGTCACCCCCGGCGGCGTCCGCTCGGCCCCCTGGACACCTGAAGGCAAGCGCGGCGCCCGGATCAGCTACACGACCGCGAACAAGTCTGCGAACTACGTCACACTCTCCGCTGAAGACAACATCACCGAAGAGGCACTGAGTGCTGCCCAGGGGTTCGAAGATATGGCGTCTTCTATGACCACTCGCCTGCTTCAGCAGGGCTTGATGTTGGAGGAGTACGCGATTCTCGGCGGCAACGCCTCGCTGGCTCTCGGCACTGTCGGAACCGTCACCACGTCCGCTTCTGGCGCTGGCGCTACGCTTCCGACCCTGACCTATGACGTAATCTGCGTCGCCCTGACGCTTGAAGGCGCCTTGGCCGCTTCACTTTCGGGCGGCGTGGTCCAGGCCTCCACCGTCACCAGCGCAGACGGCTCGACCTACACCGTTAACGGCGGTTCTTCGAATAAGTCCGCGGTTGCGACCCAGGCCATCACGCTCGGCCAACACCTTTTCGCCAGCGTTACCCCCGTTGTCGGCGCCATGGCTTATGGCTGGTACATCGGCGCGGCGGGCGCGGCCAAGCTTGAAGCCATCACGGCTATCAACTCCCTGGAGTTCATCCCCGCCCTCGCGGGAACGGGCCAGTCCCAGGCCGCTGTCACCATCGACGCCTCCCGGAACGCGACCCTGGCCTTTGACGGCCTGCTCACTACGGCTTTCACGTCCGGCACCTCCTACCTCAAGACGATGGCCACCGGCGTCGCTGGGACGGGCACGCCCCTAACGGCCGGCGGTCGCCGCAACGTCACCGAAATCGACACGATGCTCAAGACCATGTGGGACCAGTACCGCGTCTCGCCGACCGTGATGTACGTCAACAGCCAAGAGCTACAGAACATCACAAACAAGGTGATGAACTCCAGCACGTCGCCGATCTTCGCCGCGAACCAGTCGGACCCCTATGCGGTTGTGGCGAATGGCGTTGTGTCGGGGTATTTCAACCCGTTCACGCTGTACGGCACCCCGGTCATCCCGATCAAGCTGCACCCAAACCTCCCCGCAGGCACCATCCTCGCCTATTGCGAGAACCTGCCCCAGCAGTACCAGAACAGCGAAGTGCCGAACGTCTGCGAAATGCGCGTTCGCAAGGACTGGAAGCAGACCTTCTGGCCCCAGATCACGCGCACCCGCGACACCGGTATTTACGTTGAAGAGGGCTTGGCGGTCTACGCCCCCTTCGCCATCGGCGTCATCACGAACATCGGCAACGGCTAAACCACACCATGCTGCTACGCCCGCCCGACGGCTCGAAAAAAGTCACCGTGGGAGAAGTCACCTTCAAGGCGACCTCCCGCGGGTACTTCGAGATTCCCAATGAGGATCGGTTTTGCGCTCCGCTTTTGTCTCTTGGCTGGTCAATCGAAACGCCGTCCCCCGTGATCGATACGACCCGCATTTCTAAGCAAAACATGAAGCAAATGGAAACCCACGCGACGGTTGTCCGATGCACCTGCGGCGCCCCCGCGTCCCACCTTGGGATTCCCTGCCCCGTCGGGCGGGTGGAACAGCTTGGAATGATCCAGTTCTACCACCGGAACCCGCTAAAACGCTGGGCCTGGTGGCTCTCACAACGATTCAAAACCTTTAGGGGAATTCTCAAATGGCAAACGTAGTCACCACCGTCGGAAAGGGCATCTTCACGGGTCAGATGCTCACCTCCGCTTCCGCCAAGACCACCTATGTCGCCTGGGGTACAGGCGCCGGTACCGCAGCCGCGGGCGATACCACGCTATTCGTGGAAGCCTCCGAAACCCGCGTTGCGGCCACCACGACCCAGCAGACCACCACGACCGCGAACGACACCATCCAGTTCGTGGCCACCATCACCGCCGCCGGCGCGAAGACCATTACCAACGCGGGGGTTTTGGATGCCCTCACCACGGGCAACCTCATCGCCAAGGGCGACTTCACGGGCGTCGCCTTGAGCCTGGGTGACTCCATCGCCTTCACGTTCAAGATCCAGCTGTCCTAGGACCTTCCCTTGAACAACAGGGGGCCCAATCCCCGCCCCCTGCTTTGAAGGGAAACTAACGCCTTGTCTACCCAAGCCTCATTCCCGACATCCAACGCCGTCGTCACTACCGGCTGGACCAACCCGACGCGGTTTTATACCGCGGATTCGAGCTTTGCCACCGCGTCAATCAGCTCGGTCAGCACGATAAACTCAGACCTCGGGACGTTCGGGTTTGATTCGACCATTCCATCTGGTTCAACGATCAACAGCGTCACGGTCGAGACAAACTGGAAAATCCTCTCAGCGGCCGGAGACGGGACCCTTTCGGTTCAACCCAACATTGGCGGGAGCCTGTACGGAACCGCCCTGACGGATACAACAGAGCCGACTACGGCAACGGTAATATCCAAGTCTTACACCGGCATCACCCGCACCAACCTCCTGGACGCGAATTTCAAGGTCCGGGTCGGGTATTCCCGATCAGTGGGAGGCGTGGCAAACGTCGCGTCCTGCGATTACATCAAGGTTACTGTCGATTACTCGACGCCGACGACCTACAACCAGGCCATCACCTGCACGGCGGTTGGAACGGGCCTGACGCTGACGAAGACCGTCACGCGGCTTCAGTCGTTGAACTTCGTGGCGAATGTTTTGCCGACGCTCAAAAACAGGGTCGGCCGGCTCATCAATCCGGGGCTTACGGCCTCGATGACGATGACCCACCCCGTCGCGAAGACCATTTCGGTAGGCCTGACCGCGAGCGCGACCCTTGTTCGGAAATTTGGTAAGCCCTTCTCCAATGCCTTGACCGCGGGGCTCTCGATCCTCCGGGCGATCACGAGGCCCAACCTACCCTTCAGCCTCGCACTAAGCGGGACCTTCACCCGGGCCTACTCCTTGGCCGCCACCCGGTTCACGCCGACCCCGCTGACGGTCACCCTCATCTCGCTTGCCCACGGCCAGGCGCAGCTAAAAAACCTTGTCGCCACTATGTCCTCGAGCGCATCGCTGGCGCTGGGCTACGGCAAGCGCATCTCCGGGATGACGATCAGCACCGCGGTCACGCTGACGAGGCGGGCCGGGCTCGGCCTTTCCAACCTGGTCTTTCTTGGGATCACGAGCTCGAAGTCGATGCTCAAGCCGTCCCTGGCGCCCATCACCACGGCACTGTCTGTTTTTCGAGGTATGACCCGGACCCTCACGCCGTCCCCCGTCGTAGCGACCCCTTCCATCATGAGGCAATACCTTCGGGAGTTCGATTTCTCGCTGACGGCTGCCATGACGGTCCTCCGGGGCATCGCCACGCGGCTGGTGAGTGCGGCCACCGTCACCGCGGCGCTCGTGCGGAGTAACCTGCGGATCGTGACCTTCGGACTTTCCACGTCCGTCACCCTCGGATGGGCCAAGGGCATCGGCCGGGTCGTCTCCGCTGGTATGACCGCCTCCCTGGTCACCGTCCGCAGCATCAAGCCGATTAGCGGTTTCTCTATTTCGGCAGTCGCTACCGTGTCCCGGATTTATTCGTTCTCCAAGTCCATCAGCGCCACCCTGGCCCAAGCACTGACTGTCCGGCAGGCCCGCGTGAAACTCGTCGCCGCGACCCTGGCCTCGGCGCTCTCTATCGGGCGGGTCATCGCTACAGCGAGGGCCTTCTCGGTCAGCCTTTCCGCCCTCGTCTTGCGCGGCGGGATTCCGGTGAAAATCAACAGCTTCCTTACGGCCACGGCTTCGGCCTTGAAGGCCCGCCCTGTTTCGTTGGGCTTCGCACTCACGGCCACCGCGACCGCCTTTCGGAAGGTAGGTAAGCCCTTCTCCAATGCCTTCACCACCACCGTCACCCTTGCTCGGTCCATCGGCCCCATTCTGCGGGCCGGGATCGCCTCGTCTGCGACGCTGACCCGCGGCTTCGCGCTGGTCCGGTCTTTTGGCCTTGCCGCGGCGGCCAGCCTCGCGCAGGGGTTCGCCAGGGTCAGGACGTTGCCCTTCGGCATCACCGCCTCCCTCGCCTTGTCCAGCCGCTTCGCCTATGCGCGGGCCCTGGCCTTCGGCCTCACGACCGCCGCGACCATAAGGCGGACTGTGGGGCGCGTCCTGGCCGCGGGCCTGGTGGCCGCTGTTGCGTTCAAGGCCACCTTCCAGGCCTTCCGGGTGGTCCAGGCCACGATCACCGCATCCATCGTCCTGACGGCCCGGAATGCCTACGCGCGGGCCATTGCGCCCGGCATCTCAGCAGCCCTCACACTGGCGCGGGCACTTGGGCGCCCGATGGGGTTCTCCCTCACAGTCACCGCCACCTTGCAGCGCGGGATTGCGCTGGGCAAGGTGCTGGCGCTGACCCTCATCGTTTCCATGTTCAAGCGGATACCGAAGGCGATCACCAGCACCATCTCCTCCGTGCTGACAATCCTGCACCCTATCGGGGCGCGGGCGGCGTCGGTTTACGGCCAAATTCATCGCGTCCTTTTCCGTCGGAGGCGACACGATGTTTAGGTTTTCCCCAAAACAGCCCGGTGAGATCCAGGCCTACACGTCGCGGTTCAACCGAGAAATCGGCGTCGGGGAGTGGATCGTTTCGGCCTCTTTCACCGTCGCGGTCCTCAAGGGTGTGGAGTCCCCCGTCACGCTGGTCACCAGCGGGGCGCCCGTCATCACCAGCCCAGACGCGGCGGGGAATCACGACGTAAGCCAGAACTTCTCCGGCGGCCTTGCTGGGATCGCTTACGCAGAAACTTGCGCGGCTGTAACCAGCCTTGGCCGCGTGATTTACGACACCTGCGAAATCGACGTTCTGAACCCTTCATAGGAATCGCCACCATGGCAAGAGCACCCAAAGAACCCGCCAAGCTCCGCGAAGTCGGAACCGTTTGCTACCGTTTCCCAGAGAATGCGGTGGAAATGTTCTGGCATGGCGAGGTTCACCGCCCGGACGCTGAAGGCTGCGTGTGGCTGCCGAAATGCGATGACCTGGTAAGCCACGGCTTCACGCTGATGGAGGGTGCCAATGGCTGACCTTTGCACGATTGGCGACGTTAAGCGGTACGCCGGGATCACAACCGATGAAGAAAACGTCTTACTCGGGATGCTCATCACCGCGGCGTCGGGCTGGGCCGAAAACTATTGCAACCGCGCCTTCCTGTCTGGCTCCTATGTTGAGGAAAGGATTGGCAGGGGCCAGACCTCGTACATCTTCAACCAATACCCTGTAACGGCCATCACTTCACTTTCAGTTGACGGGGTTCCGATTCCCCAATCCACTACCCCGACGGCTTTGGGGTGGCGGCTGGTTAATTCATACATGGCCCGGCTCATCGGGTTCCAGCTCACAGATGGAGCGGTGGTCCAGTGCGGCTACACCGCGGGCTATTCGTCCGCAAACCTCCCCGCGGAGATCACCCAGGCGGTCATCGAAATCGTGGCCTTGCGGTTTAAGGAGCGCAACTGGATTGGGCACAAGTCGAAGACCCTACACGGAGATGTTATTGGCTATACGAACGCTGACGTGCCCGCTGACGTAAAAAAGACTCTCCTGCAGTACTCCCGTGTGGTGGCGTCGTGATAAGTGTGCGGATCGAAAACGCGGAAAAGGTGGCCCTGCGCATCGAGGGCTTCCCGCTGCGCTTGCTCCCGGACCTCAAAAAGGAGGTTTCCCGCCTCGCCTCGGGCCTGGTCCGTGAAATCGTGCAAAACAAGCTCTCCGGCCAAGTCCTGAAAGTGAAGACTGGGCGCCTCCGCCGGTCCATCCATCAGGAAGTGGAGGAAACCGCGGACGGCATCGCGGCAACGGTGGGGACAAACGTACCGTATGCCGCGGTCCACGAGTACGGGTTCACGGGTGACGTTGACGTGCCAGAATACTCACGCCGAAACGCCTACAACGCGAACAAGAAAAGCGGTGGGTACGGCGGCCGGATCACACTAAAACAGGCCCTCTCGGCACGTCACTCCGCTACGGCTTTGGTCGAGACTTCAGCGGTCAAGGCTCACGTCCTGAAGATGAAAATGCCGGAACGGTCCTACCTGCGGTCAGCCCTCAAAGAACAAGGACCGGCAATCCTGGCGGCTCTCGAAAAGGAAGTCGCGCGGCTCATCGCTGAAGACAGGGGGGCCATGTGACCATTTCCCGCGTCGCGATATTCGATAAGCTTTGGGCGCTCGTGCAGGGCGTCCCCGGCGTGGTCACCTTCGACCGGACGCTGAAGCTCTGGGACGACGTGGACCCATCGGCCCAACCGGCCATTTTCCTCATGACTGCGCACCAGACCCCGACCCAGTCCAGGGGGCTGCCCACAAAATGGGCGCTACAGGCTGACCTGATTGTTTACGCCCACGCGAAAAGCTCCCAGGAAGCAAACCCTGGCGCCCGCATACAGGCCATTCTGGACGCGCTGGAACACGCGCTGGAACCCCTGACGCCGCTTGGCCCCGAAGGTTTTGTGCAGACGTTCGCCGGTGGCGTGCTGCATTGCTGGATCACCGGAATCGACGTAGACGAAGGCCCCCTCGATGGGCAGGCCGTCGCAATCGTGCACCTCGAACTTTCTGCCGTCTAAGGAGCCCCACCATGCCGCTACCGAAACTCATAGTTCCCCCCGGAACTGAAAACATCACCTGCAAAGGCGTCCCCTATGCAATCAGTCCCGCTCGCACCATCCAACCTATCAACGATGAGCATTTCGAGATGCTCACCGTGGGGCTCGGCTTGGTCATCGCCGAAGGGGAGCCTCCCGCGCCCGTAGTCGAAGCTGCTGCCGAGCCCGATTTCGAGGTCGAAGCCGAGCCGTAAGCCAACCCGGCCCTTGGGCCATCACCTCAACCATCCTTTGCGGGACTAAGCCCGCCTCCCGGAGAAAACAATGGCCTCAGTAACCCCCTATATTTTTGGCGTCGGAACCGTCACCCTCACCCCTGAAGTCGGAAGCGTGGCAATTCTTGGCGTGGTCCAGGAAATGCAGATCGACCGATCCTTGGCGACCAAGGAGCTTCGCGGATCCAAGCAGTACCCTGCCGACATGGCGGGCGGCGCGAAGAAGATCACCGGGAAGATCAAGTTCGCGCAGGTCAACGCCCAGGCCCTTTCCGACCTCTTCATCCAAGGCTCGACCTCCATCACTGGCGGCGTGACGACCGTCACTGAAACGAACCAGCCACTCGGCACGACCCCCTATTTCATGCTCGACGCCTCCGTGCTGTACGGCCCGAACACGCACACCTTCAAACTGTACCGCTGCGTGGCGAACAAGCTTGGCACCCCGTACAAAATGGAGGACTACATGATCCAGGACTTCGAGTTCGAGGCGATTGCCAACGCTTCCGGCCAGGTATCGAACTTCGTTTTCTAAACCAATCACCCAGAGGAATCAACCATGCAAGGCGTCCCGTTCCTGCTAACCCCAAAAGTACCCTTCCGGGGCATCCTCCTCGAATTCGGGGATGTCCCGCTCATTGTCCCCGCGTTCAACCTCATCGAATTGCGCGAAAACGCGGTGGTCCTCTCTTCGATGGATGAACAGCTTGCCTCGGTCCAGGTGGGCCACGGGAATGAAACCGTGGCCTTCCTGGACCTTCTTGTGCAGGTTGCGCTTCCACCGCTTCAACGGAACTATCCAGAAATAACCGCGGAATGGCTGGGTGAGCGGATCGACATGAACTTGATGATGGACCTTTACATGGCCCTCAGCGGTGCAACCGGGATCAACTCGCCGGGAAAACTGACGCGCAACGTGCTGCACCCCCAGGTGAGCGAGGCCCACGTCTAACGGAAATCCGGTGGGGTGAAGTTATCGCCCATCTTTGCCTTTCGTTTGGATGGACCTACGACTACTGCGAGACCTACATCACGCTCCCCAGGCTCGCGGACCTCACTGAATTCCTGAAGGACAACCCCCCGCTCTACCGTCTCGTTGCGCACTACATGGGGATCGACAAAGAAAAACCTAGGCCGATGTCAACGGCCGACAAACAAAAACTAGATGACTTGATTGCAGAGCACAAGGTGGCCGAAGATGGCGGACGATAAAAAAATAGAAGTAGGCTTCGCGGTCAAGCTCAAAGAGTTAAACGACGGCATGGCGAAGGCCACGTCCACGATCAAGGAACAAACACATCAGATGGAGGCCAGCTTCAACGGCCTCGGCAAGGCTATCGATAACATCAAGGCCCCGTTCCTGGCCCTAGGTGCTGCGCTTGCGGCGGGCGCATTCCTGAAGAACGCGGCAGAGGATGCCGTGGAATGGAACGTCCAGCAGATCAAGCTGGCCCGAACCCTGGGCATCACGACCGAGGAAGCCAGCGCCCTAAGCGTGGAAATTCAATCCGTCCACGGCACGACCGAAGGTTATACGGGCCTGATTGCCATGATGAATATGCGCGTGGCGGCGGGCGGCAAGGCGTTCGCAAAGTACGGGATCAACGTCAAGGATGCTTCAGGCCACCTGAAAGCCTCAAACGTCATCTTCCAGGAGGCCATGACCAAGCTCAACAGCGCCGCCACGGCCCAGGACCGGGCTTCGATTGCGGCGGAACTGTTCGGCCGACGCGCCGCGACGCTGGGCCCGTACCTGAAAATGAACAACGAACTCCTCGAGGAATCCAAGGCCAGGGCTGAAAAATACGGCCTCACGGTTGGCGGGGAATCCGTGGAAGCCACCAACCGGTTCCGCGAAGCCCACGTCGATGCCGACTTGGCGGTCAAGGGGTTTAAGGTCCGGCTCGGTAACGAGATGATCCCTGTCCTTGCGGACTTCAACAAGCAGATGGCAGAGGACGGCCCCGCCGCCACGGAGGCCCTCGGCTGGGGCATCAAGGCGCTGTCCTTCAGCTTCACCGCCTTGAAAACAACCGTCCAGAATGTTGGTGTTTTCATCGGCGCGATCATCGGCGATATGTCCGCCCGCTTCGGCGGTCTCGGCTCAATTTTGAATAGCCTGGTGCATGGCGACTTCAAGGGGGCCAAGGACGATTACCTCCGCATGAATAAGGAAATCTTGGCAAATGCCGAAGCCACCACCGAACTCTGGGAGGAGAACAATAAAAAGCTGGCGGCCTCCTACGAGAGGGTTTGGGCGGCGAAGGTAAAAACGAACACGCCTGTTGGCCTCCCTGAAGGCGACTTGCGAGCGGACCTGAAGGAACCCAAGGACAAGAACGACGATACGACCTTGCGGCGGCTGGACGCGGCGCTGAAGGCCAAGGAAGCGCACCTCGCGCTGGAACTGGCAGCCGAAGGGAAGTTTTACGAAAAGTCCCAGGGCGCCGAAGTGGCCTATTGGGTGCACGCCCTGGCCACGGAAGACTTGAACGAAAAAGAGAAAATTGCGATCCGAGCAAAAGTGGCGACCGCCACCATGGCATCCACGAAGGAAGGGCTGGACGCCACCAAGGCGGCCCTTGAGGCTGAAATCGCTGGGGAGCGGGACAACCTGCGGAAGAAGCTCGAACTCACCATGGCCGAGGCGCAAATGTACGCCGATGGCAGCAAGGGCCGCATCGAGGCAGACCGCAAGGTTGAGGCCGTCGAAAAGGAAATCGAGAACCAGGGGCACGCCCTCGCGGTCATCGACAAGGAGGAGAAGGTTGCCCTCGCGCAGATAGAGTCCGACGAAGAACTGAAACAAATCAAGTTCCGCGAATCCATGGGCGAAATCACGGCATTGAAGGCCATCGAGCTTGAGCGCACGGTGATCGCTCACAAGATGGACCTGGACCTCGCCTATTCGAAGTTCACGCTGGACAACGAAGCCAAGACTGAGGAAGAAAAGGCCAAGATCAGGGCCAAGATCGAGGAAATGCGGGCCTCGAAAGAGAAGCAGATGGCGGACAACTCCCGCCAGCGCATGCTTCAACAGCGCAGCGAATGGCAGGCAACCACGGCCACGATTCAGACTTCCATGACCGACGCATTCAAGGGCCTCGCCAATGGCACGATGACCTGGGGGCAAGCGTTCAAAAGCGTGCTGAATTCGGTGTTGCAGAACTTCATCACCATGGCCGCGACGCAGTTGACGAAACACCTGTTTCTTGAATCCGCCAAAACCGCCGCCAGCGCGGCTGGAACCACGGCCCGCGTCGGGATTGAGGCCGCGGGCGCCGCGGAATCTACGGCCATCACCGTCGGCACTGCCTCGAAGTCCATTCTCGCGAAGGGGTGGGACGCCGCGGCTGGCGCCTATAGCGCGATTGTGGGCATCCCCTACGTTGGGCCGTTTCTAGCGCCTGCGGCGGCCGCAGTAGCCCTTGGCGCGGTCCTCGGCATGATCGGGAAAATATCCAGCGCCGAAGGCGGCTGGGGTCAAGTTCCCGGCGATACCATGGCCCAGATTCACAAGGATGAAATGGTCCTCCCCGCCCGCTGGGCCGGGCCGCTCCGCAACATGCTGGAAGGCGGTGGCGGGGGCGAGGGCGGAGGCCACCAGCATACCCATTTTCACGTCCACGCAATCGATGGGAAAGACGCGGCGCGCTTCATTCAGCAGAACGGCGGTCGGCTGGCCTCGCAGGTCCAGCGGCAGGCCCGGAACTTCCAGGGGGTGGGCCGATGAGCGGGACTTTCCCTAGCACCCTTCCAGGCATCGGCGCGGCGCTGACCCGCACCCCAATCTTCGCCACGAAGCTTCAGGAATCTCGCAGTGGGAAAGAACTCGCCACGGCCTGGTGGAGCCTGCCCAAGTACCGCTACACGGTGCATATCAACTTTTTGCGGCAGGCGGGCGCCTTCGTGGAACTCGCCACGCTCTCCAATTTCTTCGAGGCGCAAAAGGGGCAGTACGACACCTTTCAGTTTACGGACCCCTACACGGGCACGGTCCAAACCTGCCGGTTCGAGTCCGATGAAATGGACTTCACGCGGGACGAATTCGGCGTTTGGAAAGCTGACAAGGTGATCTTCAGGACGGTGAAATGAGACACGCCATCGGGGCTTTCCCGACCAGCACAGACCGCATCACGCTTGCAGACCTGTGGACCTTCACCCTCGTCACTGGCGCGGCCTACCGCCTGACGAGCTTCGATCAGAGCCTGGTATATGGCGCGCTGTTCAGCGCGGGGACAGTCCTCTCCCGCGGCCCCACGCGCCTCAAGATGGGGCTCGAAGTGGACGACCTGACCCTGGACGTGGGGTGCGGGACGACTGCCACCATCGCCGGGTACCTCTGGCCCCAAGCGGCAACGATGGGCCTCCTTGATGGTGCCATCGTCAAACTGGAGCGGGCCTACATGGTGACGCCGCCCACAGTCCAGTGCACCGTCTCGCTGTTCGAGGGGTTCGTCTCCGAGGTTGAGGCATCACACACTGAGGTTCACATCGTCATCCGGTCCCAGCTGGAAATCCTAAACTCCCAGTGGCCCGTAAACCTCTACATGCCGACCTGTTCCAAGCGGGTGTTCACGTCGCCCTGTGGCCTCATTTCGGCTGCGTTCGAAGTCTCCGGGCCCGTATCGGGCGGCAGCGTCACGGGGTTCACCTGCGCGGCGGCGGCCGGCAAGCCCGCTGGGTATTGGGCGCTCGGCAAGGCCACCTTCACCAGCGGGCCGCTCACCGGGGTCCAGATGGGCATCAAGGACTCCAGCGGGAGCATAATCAGCCTCGTCGGGCCGCTCCCCCTCGCTGCGTCGGGGGACGTGACCCTCATGCCGGGGTGTGACAAGACCCAGGCCACCTGCAACGGGAAATACAACAATCTGGCCCGGTTCAAGGGCTTCCCGTGGATTCCCCAGCCTGAGACGGCCCGGTGAAGCAGCAGCGGGCGGCCGT
>JANYAS010000054.1 GCA_025361205.1 Holophagaceae bacterium | reverse complement strand
CTTGTGAAATGGGGATCGGGATCAGCTGAGGCTGGTGGCGATCACCTTTTCCTTGCTGAAGAATTCGAGGAGGTCGCCCTCTTTCAGTTCGTCGTAGCCCTCGATCGCGATGCCGCAGTCGAGGCCATTCTTCACTTCGGAGACGTCTTCCTTGAAGCGCTTGAGGCTCTTCAGGGTGCCCTCGAAGAGGGTCGCCTCGCCGCGCTTGACGCGGACCTTGTAAGCCTTCTGGACCTTGCCTTCGGTGACGAAGGAGCCGGCGATAACCACTCGGCCGATCTTGAAGAGCTGGCGAACTTCGGCCTGGCCGTGGACGGTTTCCTTTTCGGTGGCGTCCAGGAGGCCGACCATGGCCTGCTCGATCTCCTCGGTCACCTTGTAGATGATGTCGTGGAAGCGCAGGTCCACGCCTTCTTCCCGGGCCAGTTCTTCGGTCTTCTTCTCGGCCTTGGTGTGGAACCCGATGATGGTGGCCTTGGAGGCCTCGGCGAGGAGCACGTCATTCTCGGTGACGGTGCCGGCGGCGCTGTGGATGATGCGCACCCGGACCTGATCGGTGCTGAGCCGCTCCAACTGGCCCACCAGGGATTCCACGGAACCCTGGGTATCGGCCTTGATGATGAGGGGCAGTTCCTTGACCTGGCCGTCCTTGAGGGTGCTGAACAGGTTTTCCAGCGTGACGCGGTGCCTGAGTTGGGCGACCTGCTTGGCCTTCTCCTGGCGGAACGTCGCGATGGTGCGGGCCTTGGATTCGTCCTCCACCACCTGGAAGTTATCGCCGGCGGAGGGGACCGCCTCGAAGCCGAGGATCTGCACGGCGCTGGAGGGGCCGGCCTCGGTGACGCGCTGACCCAGGTAGTCGAACATGGCGCGGACCCGACCCATGGTGGCGCCGGCCACGAAGATATCGCCGGCCTTCAGGGTGCCGCGCTGCACTAGGACGGTGGCCACGGGGCCCCGGCCCCGGTCGAGGCGGCCTTCGATGATCGACCCGGCGGCGGGGCAGTCGTAGACAGCCGTCAGTTCCTTCATATCCGCCACGAGCAGCAGCGTCTCGAGGAGTTCATCGAGGCCCTGCTTGGTCTTGGCGCTCACCAGGACGGCGGGCACATCGCCACCGTAGGCTTCGGTCTGGACGCTGTGCTGGAGCAGGCCCTGCTGGACCTTGTCCGGGTTGGATCCGGCCTTGTCGATCTTGTTGATGGCGACCACCAGGGGCACATCGGCGGCCTTGGCGTGGTTGATGGATTCCACGGTCTGGGGCATGACGCCGTCATCGGCGGCCACCACCAGGACGGCGATATCCGTAACCTAGGCGCCCCGGGCCCGCATCTTGGTGAACGCTTCGTGGCCGGGGGTGTCCAGGAAGACCACCTTGCGCATGAGGCCGGTGTTGGGATCCTTCACGTCCACGTGGTAGGCGCCCACATGCTGCGTGATGCCGCCAGCTTCACCGGCAGCCACCTTGGTCTTGCGGATGGCATCCAGCAGGGAGGTCTTGCCATGATCGACATGGCCCATGATGGTGACGACGGGCGGGCGGGGCAGCTTCTCGCCCTGCACGTCGCCGGACTCATCGCCCATGATCTGGACATCTTCCTCGAAGGAGACGATGTCGGCCAGGAACCCGAATTCGCGGGCTATCTCCTTGGCCATCTCGGTGTCGAGGGGCTGGTTGATGGTGGCGAAGATGCCGCGGTGGAGCAGCTTGGCGACGACATCCTTGGCGGGGCGGCTGCACTTCTCGGCGAGTTCCTTGACGGTCACGCCTTCGGACAGCATGACGATGCCGATTTCGTCCTCGATGTACTCGCTGGCCACCTGCTGGGCGCGGGACCGGGGCTGGCGGAGCTTGAGGTCGAGTTCCTCCTCCTTGCTCCGGACGTAGCCGCCCTTCTTCTTCTTGCCGCCCACGTGGGCGCCACGACCGGGGCCCTTCTGGCTGTTGGGATCGATGGGGCCTGCGGGTGGCAGCGAGGGGCCACGACCGGCACCGCCGGGGCGGGAACCCATGCCGGGACGGCTGGGGCCGCCAGGACGGGAACCCATGCCGGGGCGGCTGGGACCGCCCATGCCGGGACGGCTGGGACCGCCCGAGCCGCCAGGCCCACCGGGGCGTGAGCCGGGTGCAGGGCGGGTGCCACCCACGGGGCGGGCCTGGGGCAGCTGGATGTAGCGGGCGGGCTCCGTGGACCGGGGCGCGGGAGTTGGCGTGTCGGAGGTCTTGATGCGGGAGAAGCCCTGGTCGGACCTCATCTCCGTGATGGCCGGGGGAATGTAGGGACGCCGCACCGGGTTGGTCGGGGGCAGGGGCTCGTGCCGAACTTCCCCGCGACCGGTATTGCTGGCCATCTGGAGGACGGCCTTTTCCTTCTGCGGCATGCCCGAACGCTGAATGGGGCCGGAGGGCTGGCCCGGGCGCTGAACGATGGGTCGGGTACCAGCCTCGGGGCGGGGGCCGGAAGCGGGCGTGGGCGCCGAACCCGGAACGGAGGGCTGCGTCGGCCGCTGGGCCATCGGGCCCGAGGGACGGGCTGGGGGCAGCTGGATGTAGCGAGCGGGCCGGTCGTCCCGAGGGGCGGCAGCAGGTGCGCCGGAGGAGATCTTGAGCCGGGAGAAGGTCTCCTGGGCGGGCTCCGCGGTAGCAACGGTCGGCTGGGCCGCGGCCGGTTCCGGGGCAGGGGCGCCGGGCGCGGGTTCACTCCTGACTTCGACGGTAGCCTCCGGCCGGGCGGCCGAAATGGGCGTGGCGGCGGATTCCGGCTCGGGGCTGGATTCAGGCCTGGGTTCAGGCTTGGGCTCAGCTTTTTTCACCAGCACGGCGGGGGCGGGCCTGGGAGCGGCCGTTTCGGGCTGGGGCTCGGGGGCCGGAGCCTTGACCACCTTCACGGTGGCCGAGGGCTTGTGGAGGGCCAGGGGCGGGGTGTCGGACTCCCCCTTGTGCTTGCCCTGGAGGGCCCGGCGGAGCTGGTCTGCCTGGTCATCGGTAAGGTTGGAGCTATGGCTCTTCCCTTGGAGGCTCAGACGCTTCTCGCAGGCCTCGATGACCTCCTGATTGGCGACTCCGAGCTCTTTGGCGAGTTGGTTGATACGCAGCATGTAAGCGGACTACCTCGGCCTGGGGGTGGGGGTGGGAAACGGGAAGGGCTGCAGGACTACAGCCTACTCCCCGAAGTGAGCTTGTACGGCATCGATGAGACGGAAGGCCAGATCCTGGTCCATGCCTTCCACCTGGATGAGCTGCTCGGCAGTGACAGTGTAAAGGGATTTGGCGTCGGGATAGCCCGCGGTGGCCAGGCGCTCCACCAGGGCGGCGTCCAGGCCCTCGACCTGGATCGTGTCGAGGAGGCTGGAGGGTGGAGCGGAGGCCTCCTCCACCGGGGTGGTTTCGGCATCCGGGGTCGGCAAGGCCAGGCCCATGGCGACTTCGGCTTCGCGGCGCTTATCGGCCTCGCTGCGGACGTCGATGTTCCAGCCTGTGAGCTTGGCGGCGAGGCGGACGTTCTGGCCCCGCTTGCCGATGGCGACGCTGAGCTGCTCGTCGTCCACCACGACCTCGGCCCGGCGGCCCTCGGGGTCACCCAGGTTCACGCGGATGGCCTTGGCGGGGTTCAGCGCGTTGGCGA
>JANYAS010000030.1 GCA_025361205.1 Holophagaceae bacterium | reverse complement strand
ATGTGAGGCGGCTCGTGCACCGAGGTCCCGCTGTTGTTCCAGGCTGGGGCCACACCCACGAACGCGGCGAGGGCCTTTGGATGCGGAAATTCGCGAAGGTCGCCCAGTTCCCCCATGATGGTCGCAGCCACGACGGGACCGACGCCGGGAATCGTTTGGAGCAGGCGGAAATCCGTGCTCAGGCCAGGATCTCCGGCAATCAATACCTGGATGGCCGACTCCAGCTCATGGATCGCTGCACGGTGGCTCTCCAGCATGCGCTCGCGAATCCCCTGGGCCAGTGCGGATTCACTGGCCAGGTCGTTGCGATTGCCCAGCGCGACCAGAGCTTTCACCAGCGCAGAACGCTCCCGGGTCAAGGCACGGAGTTGAATGTAGGCAGGGGACATGGGATGGAAGGGAACAACCGGCTCAGAGGCTCCGAACTGGGCCAACAGGATGGCATCCTGGCGATCCGTCTTGTTGGTGAGACCGCGCAACTTGGCATAATGGTGAACCTTCAGGGGCTGGGCGATGGCCACCCGAAGGTCCTTTCTTTCGCCGAGAAGCCAGTTGGCCAATTCCCGCGAATAGCCGCCTGTGGCCTCCATGACGAAGGCAGGAACGCTGCCCCCGGACGCCAGGTCGGCGGCCCAGAGAAGACAGGCGCGGCAGCCTTCCTGCGTCCTCGGGAACTTCTGATGAGGTGGTTTCCTGCGTCCATCCGGCCCCAAAGCTACGTCAATCGTGGCTTTGGATACGTCGATGCCGAACCACAAGGTGTTGGTCGGGACCTGCATGGTCCACTCCTTTCTACCCCCGGAAAGGCCACCGGCACCCTGAACACCTCACTTGCGAATGCAGGCTTTATGCCCATGATGGTCGTCCAGCTTTTTGGACACCGTAAAGGAGATGGGCGAAATCTCGGACGCGAGCTTCAAGCGCCAGTTGAGCGACAACTCCATCTCCCACGGCCTTCCTAAGGCTCCCTAAAATGACCTGCTTCAGGGGGCACTGCAAACATACAAGTTGAGCGGACGGTTAGGCCGAGCGAGCTAGGACTTTGTTTCATTTTTAAACACAGTTATTGCAGCAAATATAGAGTGTGATGCAGAGGTATACGGGGAATCATTATTCAGCTTCGATAGAGCGTAATGAAATTCGCTGCGGTTGATCAGCTCAGCAATTTTACCGGCCTCTTGATGGAACTCGTTATGGTTTTGAACAAGCCTTGAATAGGATGGAAGGGCCGCACATTTTTGTTTCGATATCTCATCGAGCCAAATTCCAAGCTCACAGGCACCGGCTTCAGAGATCAGGTGTGAGTCCATCTTTTGGCGAGCGGAAATGGCGGCTGCGAATATTTCCTTCCATTCGGAATGGGAAGTGAGTGCTTCGTCTAGATTCATGAAAACCTCCTACGCATAATCATAGGGGACTCGCCGGGAGTAAAATTTGACGGACTCAAGTGCGCGGTCTAACGAAAGAAGCTAACCGGCACCGCCTGCACCGAGACGATGAACGAAGCCGAGTTAGCAAAATATTGAGAGAGAGCGAAAGGCAATGCAGGCGGGGTCCGACTTGAGCGAAGGGTTAGGCTGCACGGTAACGCTACTTGGTTTTGGGATGCCCATTGGAATCAAATAGGAATTCGCCAGATTTCTTACCTTCCGCTGCAATTACTTCGAATGTGATATTTGTGCCACGGATTAATTTTTCGGCAGATTTGAGAACGGCTTTGGGGTGCTGATCGGCCATGGCTTTCTTAACGGGCTCTGGCAACGCTGAGAGGGGAATCGACTCTTCTATTTCCATCACACTGCCATCAGCGGCGTAGATGAGATCACGTTTTTGCTTTCCATCTAGGCTCTCAAGCTCATAGCAAATCTTGCCATCTCGTTTTTCACTTGAAATGGCTTTGAGGGTGGCCGATGGGTATGCGCGCTTGAATGCTTCCATCACTTGTGCGGGAACATCCTTTTTGGGGATGGGCTTGGAATCCCCGGCGGTCAGAGACATGGTAGCCAGCAGGATGAGTGCGATTTTCATTGGGGCTCCTGGAATAAAGGTGTTGCAGCCTAACGAAAAAAGTTAACCGGCCCCGCCTGCATCGAGACGCTGAGCAGAGCCGAGAAATCCGAACCAAGAGATAGAGCGCCAGATAATGCAGGCGGGGTCCGGGTTGAACGAGAGGTTAGGCAGAGCGGCACGGCTTTCCATGAATGAACCGAAACGCTGGAACCCAACCGGGAAGCAAAGAACTGGGGGTTTTTGGTGGTGCGGATTTGCTGAGAGCTGAAAACCAGAATGGCAGAAGAAGAGAGCGCTTTCGACAATGCCTAACTCGGTTTAGACGATACTCCCGCCTTCACCCTCAGCCAGGACGGCACGGTAATGGTGCCGGTCTCGTGACGGTAGAAGGCGGCGGTGACCTCGGCGCCCAGCAGCAGGATGGCGCAGCTGTAGTACAGGAAGGTCAGGCCGGCCACGATGCCCAGCAGCGAACCGTACATGATGCCCCAGGTCATGGAGTGCCGCAGGTAGACGCCGAAGCCCCACTTCGCCAACCACCACAGGGTGGTGGAGATGGCCGCACCGAGAAAGGCGTGGCGAAATTTCACGTGCAGCCGGGGCAGGTGCTGCAGCACGGTGGTCACCACCAGCAGGCCGAGCAGGGGCCCCAGATAGGGCAGGAAATCCGTCTGCTTGAGGGGCAGGAACTTCCGCAGGGCGCCGCCGATGAGCAGGGCCAGGAAGATCACCATCATGAGCAGTCCGCCCACCAGGAAGGCGATCTGGCGCAGGATATGGTTCTTGCGCGTCTGCCGGTATTTCTTGATGCGCAGGCCGAAGACATGGGCGAGGCTCGTGTCCAGCTGACTGATGCCCCAGTAACTCCCGAAGAGCAGCACGAACCAGGAGAGGCCCATGCCGCCGATCTTCTGGCTGTTGGCCACCGCGTCCAGGATGAACTCCTGGGGCAAGTAGGGCACAATTTCCTGGAGGGTCTTCAGGGCCGGAGGACCGTAGGCCCGGCTGCCGAGGATGGTGCCCAGCACCTTGAAGAGCAGCGTGGACAGGGGCACCAGGCTCACG
Source organism: Holophagaceae bacterium (assembly GCA_025361205.1). Classification (GTDB taxonomy): domain Bacteria; phylum Acidobacteriota; class Holophagae; order Holophagales; family Holophagaceae; genus Geothrix. The sequence continues at coordinate 12,110 of JANYAS010000030.1, read as the reverse complement.
ATGAGCCAGAAGCTGAGCCCGGCGGCGTAGCTCAGGCAGTCGTCCTTGTGGTACTTGCCCAGCACCTCGAAAACGAAGGCCCCGGCGCGACCCACCAGCGGTACCGCCCGGGCGAGCTCGTGCCAGAGGTCCCTGGCCATCCGCCAGACCCGCTCCCACTCCGCCTTCAGGGTGGCCCAGCGGCCCAGGACCTCCTCGACCATCAGCTCCCCGCCTGGAACAACAAGACATCAGCCACAGATGGACTCAGATGAACACAGATAGAAACCCTAGACCCAGACCTTCCCGGATGACCACCTAGAGAACCCCAATTCGTGTTCATCCGTGTTTATCCGTGGCAGCAGTAGTCGTTCACGAGGGGTCAGAAGCGGACGGGATGCCGGGGCAGCAGGTACATCAGCCAGGCCAACGCCAGCCCGATGCCGATGAGCCCGGCGCCGTGCTTGAGGATCGAGGCCCGCGTCCGCTCCAGCCGCGTGGTCGGGTGCAGCAGGCCCAGCACCAAGGCGATGCCCATACCCATGACGAAAAAGTGGAGGACGTGACTGGAGAGAAAGCGCATTGGGAAAGGGTAGCAGGAACGGGGTAAGGCCCGCCCAGAGCCCACAGCCCAACGGCTACTGCGCCGTTGCCGGATTTTCGCGCGCGGGGTGGGTGGGCGCTGCTGGCCCTAGGACTTCCGGCACTTCCGGCACTTCCGGCACGTCCGGTCCCAGCGGCACGGGCATGCGCGTCAGGGCCAGCTGAATGACCTCATCCATGTGGCTGACGAGGTGGATGCTGAGCTGCTCGCGGACCTCGGCAGGGACCTCCTCCAGGTGACGGGCGTTCTCGCTGGGAATGAGCACGGCCGTGCGGCCATAGCGATGGGCGGCCAGGAGCTTCTCCTTCAGGCCGCCGATGGGCAGGATCCGGCCCCGGAGGGTCAGCTCGCCGGTCATGGCCAGATCGGCGCGGGCGGGAATGCCCGTCAGCACGGAGATGAGGGCCGTCGCCAGGGTGATGCCGGCACTGGGGCCGTCCTTGGGGATGGCGCCTTCGGGCAGGTGGACATGCAGGTCGATCTTTTCGAGGAAGTCGGGCTTCAGGCCCAGGCGCTCGGCCCGGCCGCGCACATAGCTGAGGGCCAGGTTGGCGCTCTCTTGCATGACTTCGCCCAGTTTGCCGGTAAGCTTGAGGTTGCCCTTGCCCGGCAGCATGGCGGCCTCGATGGTGAGCAGTTCGCCGCCCGTGGGTGTCCAGGCGAGGCCGTTCACCACGCCCGGAGGGGCGGTGTCCTCGGTGCGGGTTTCTAAAATTTTCTCGGGACCCAGCAGTTTCGGCACCCGGTCGACGGTGATGCGGGGGTCGAAGGCCTCGCCCTTCTCGGGCTGGAGTGTGTGCCGCGCCAGCTTGCGGAGGATGTTGGCGATCTCGCGTTCCAGCTGGCGCACACCGGCTTCGCGGGTGTAGGCCTGCACGAGCTTTTCCAGGGCGGCCGGCTCGAACTGCACGCCCATGTCCTTCATGCCGTGGCCTTCGAGGGCGCGCGGAAGCAGGTGCTTCTCCGCGATGGCCAGCTTCTCCTTGGTGGTGTAGCCGCTCAGCTCCAGTACCTCCAGGCGGTCCTCCAGGGGCTCGGGGATGTGGTGGCGAACGTTGGCGGTGGCCAGGAAGAGCACCTGGCTGAGGTCGAAGCCCACGTCCAGATAGTGGTCCTGGAAGCTGGCATTCTGCTCGGGATCCAACACCTCCAGCAGGGCGGAACTGGGGTCGCCGCGGAAGTCCGAGGCCATTTTGTCGATCTCGTCCAGGAGGATGAGGGGGTTGCGCACCTTGGCTTTCTTCATCAGGGAAATGATGCGGCCGGGCATGGAGCCGATGTAGGTGCGCCGGTGGCCGCGGATCTCGGCCTCGTCGCGCACGCCGCCCAGGGACAGCCGCATGAAGGGCCGGTTCAGGGCTCGGGCGATGCTGCGGGCCAGCGAGGTCTTGCCCACGCCGGGCGGGCCCACCAGACAGAGGATGGGGCCGCGCAATGCTGTCCGGGTGGGACCGCCCGGGCCCCTCGCCATCGGGCCCGGCGAAGCCGTGCCCTTGGCCTCTCCACCCTCTCCAGCTAGCTGCTGGTTCCGCAGGCGGGCCATGACGGCCAGGTGCTCGAGAATCCGGGCCTTGATCTTCTCCAGGCCGGAGTGGTCCTCATCCAACACCCGCTCGGCTTCCATGAGGTCGAGGCGCTCCTCGGCCATGGCCTGCCACGGCAGGGCCAGCAGCCAATCCAGGTAGGTCCGGCTGACGGTGGCCTCGGCACTCTGGGTGGGCATGGCGTCCAAGCGTTCCAGTTCCTCCAGGGCCTTGGCCTTGGCTTCGGTGCTCATGCCCGCGGCCTCGATCTGGTCCTTCAGGCGGGTGGACTCGTCCTTTTCATCCTTCTTGCCCAGTTCGTGCTGGATGACCCGCATCTTCTCGTTCAGGACGTACTGCTTGTGGTCCTGATCCAGCCGCTGACGGGTCTTCTCGTCCACGGTGCGGTCCACATCGGAACGGGCGGCATCCAGCCCCAGCAACTCCAGGAGGGCCTCCAGGCGGGGCTCGATCTCAATCCATTCGAGGATGGCCTGCTTCTGCTTCACGTCCGCGGGCACCAGGCCCGCCACGGTGTCGATGGCCTTCCCCAGGGGCAGCTCGCGGATCTGGTCCATGCTCAGCAGGCGCGACGCATCCGAGTTGCGGCCGAAAAAGGCCTCCACGGCCTGGTGGAAGGGCTGGAGCGACAAGCCCGCGGGTGGGGAGGGCTCTGGCAGCAGGTAGGCCTCCGCCTGGATGACCTCGCCGGTATCGTCGTACTTCCGGAGGCTCACCCGGCCCACGCCCTTGACTCCCACTTTGTAGAAGTCCTTGGGCAGGGCGATGACGGATTCCACCAGGGCCAGGGTGCCGACGGGGAAGAGGTCGTCCTGACCCGGCGTCTCCACCTTGGCATCCTTCTGCGTGAGCATCAGGAGGTGATCGCCGGCCTTGATGGCCAGTTCCAGCGTCTTGACTGAGGCGGACCGCCCCACCACGAAGGGCACCCGGGCCCCGGGAAACAGCACCATGTCCCGAATGGGGATGGCCGGGAGGGTGAGGGTCTTGGGGACGGCCAAAGCGCGCCTCGATTCAGCCCGCGGCGGAGATGCGGTGAGAAGGCAGGCCCATCACCTCCTCGACCTTTTGGCGGGTAATGCGCAGCGTTTCGCGGGACGTGCGCTTGTCCGAAGGCAGCTCGTACATGGGTTCGAGCAGGATCTGTTCGACCAGGCTCCGCAGGCCGCGGGCGCCCAGCTTGCGGGTGAGGGCCTGCTCGGCGATGGCGTCGATGGCGCCGTCCTCGAAGCTGAGGTCCACATCATCCATGTCGAAGAGCTTCACGAACTGCTTGGTGATGGCGTTCTTCGGCTGAGTCAGGATGGCCACCAGGGCCTCGCGGTCCAGGGGCGTGAGGCCCGCTACCACGGGGAGCCGACCCACCAGCTCGGGGATGAGGCCGAACTTGATGATGTCCTCGGGCTCCACCAGATGCAGCAGGTTCTCCTTGTCCTCCTTGGAGGAGGGCGTGGAGCCGAAGCCCACGGCTTTGGCGCGGATGCGCTGCTTGATGATGTCGTCGATGCCCACGAAGGCGCCGCCGCAGATGAACAGGATGTTGGCGGTGTCCAGCTGGATGAACTCCTGGTGGGGGTGCTTGCGCCCTCCCTGCGGGGGTACGTTGGCCACGGTGCCTTCGACGAGCTTCAGCAGGGCCTGCTGCACGCCCTCGCCACTCACGTCGCGGGTAATGCTGGGGTTCTCGCTCTTGCGGCCCACCTTGTCAATCTCATCGATAAAGACGATGCCGCGCTGGGCCCGCTCCACGTCGTAGTTGGCGGCCTGCAGCAGCTTGGTCAGGATGTTTTCCACATCCTCGCCCACGTAGCCGGCTTCGGTGAGCGTGGTGGCATCCGCCATGGCCAGGGGCACGTCCAGGAAACGGGCCAGGGTCTGGGCCAGCAGGGTCTTGCCCGTGCCGGTGGGACCCAGCAGCAGGATGTTGCTCTTGGACAGCTCCACCTCGGTGCCGCCCAGGGCCTTCCGGGGCGTGAGGATGCGCTTGTAGTGGTTGTAGACCGCCACACTCAGTCGCTTCTTAGCGCCCTCCTGGCCGATGACGTAGTCGTCGAGGAAGGCCTTGATCTCCTTGGGTCGGCTCTGGCGCGCCTCGTGTTTCCCGAGGGGCTTGCCCTGGCGACTCATACGCAGCTGCAGCTGCCCCGCCTCCAGGCACTCATTGCAGATGAAGGCCTCAGGCCCCGCCAGGAGCTGCTCCACCTCGTGGGGCTCCTTGCCGCAGAAGGAGCATTTCTGCTCACGCTTGTACTTATTCACACTGCACCTCCTGTGCAGTGCCCCTGCGGGGCTTCGCTGCGCAAAGTGGCACTCCGCTCCTGCTGCATGCTCATCTCCCCTCCTGGGGCGGGACTAGGCTACATCGTGAATGGTCTTCAGCGCCAGGATCTCGAAGCGCCGGATGCCCGCGGGGATCTGGACACGCACTTCGTTACCCTCCTCCAGGCCCACCAGCGCCATGCCGATGGGGGAACTGATACTGAGATGATGGGTGTGGCCATCCAGTTCCTCTGGCAGCACCAGGGTGTAGGTGAACTTCTCTTCGGAATCCAGGTCCAGGATCGTGACTTTGGAACCATAGGCCACGCGGGACTTGGGCAGGCGGCTGATGTCCATGCTGGCCACCTCGGCAATGCGCTTTTCCATGGTTACCAACTTGCTCTGGAACATGTCCCGCTTGGCCAGGGCCTGTTCATACTCGGCGTTCTCGGACAGGTCTCCCTGGCCGGCGGCCCGTCCGATCTCCAGGGGGATGTCCACCAGGAGGGCCTGCTTGATGTCCTTGAGTTCCTTCTCGAGCTTCAAGAGCACGTGCTTGGGCATGGGGTATTCCAGGAAAAAAGAGGGTAAAAAGGGCGGGCCGAGGGGCCCGGTCAGGCGAGAGAGGATTGAATCGATTCTACCCACTCCTGGGGTGGAAGCGGAGCCGGAAGGGGGTGGCCCTCCCCGGGCCGGGTCTTGAAGCGCCGATGCATCCAGAACCACCAGCGAGGATCCTTGCGGATCTGGCCCTCGATGCGGGCGGTCATGAGCTGGGTGGCCACCCAGGCATCCCTGGCGGCATCGCCGGTACTGGGCACCTCGAAGGGCGGCTCGAACCGCACGGTATAGGTTCCATCGCCGTTGGGCCAGCTGAAGACCGGGAGCACCGGCAGGCCGTAGCGCGCCGCGAGGCTGCCGGCGCTGCCGAAGGTCGAGGCCCACTGACCAAGGAAACGGACGAAGACGCCGTTGGTGAGGGCGTCCTGATCCAGGAGAAAGCCCACACCCCGGCCGGCCTTCAGGGCTTTCAGGGTCTCTCGCATGGCGCCATCCTTGAGAATCACCCGGTTGCCGAATCGGGTCCGGAAGGCCAGGGAAACCGGCTCCAGCAGCGGGTTGTCGAGCTCCCGCCCGATGGCATCCAGGGTACGGCCGTGGCGGCTCTGGGCCAGGGCAATGGCCTCCCAGTTGCCGTAGTGGCCCGTGAGCTGGATGAACCCCCTGCCCCCGGCCTGCGCCGCGTCAAAGTGCTCCAGACCTTCCACCCGGATCCAGCGGTCGATTTCTTCGGGCGAGGCCCGGCGCAGGCGCAACAGGCTCACGAAGAGGGCCCCGAAATGGCGAAAGCAGGCCAGCGACAGGGCCCGGGTCTCCGCTTCCGTGAGGCCCAGGTTCGCGAAGCGCACGTTCTCCCGGACGATGCGGCGGTGCCGGGGATCCACCAGGTAGAAGACGGTCCCCGCCGCCTCGCCCAGGGCCTGCACGGTGGCCCAGGGCAGGCGGCCCAGGACGCCATCCAGCAGGCGGAAGACCCCAAATTCCAGGCGGTGTCGGAAGCTCAGCCTGGCAGTCGGGAGGGCGGGAGGAGGCATGGCGGCCAAAAAAAAGGGGCGCCTCGGGGACCGAGGCGCACGGGTGAAGTTTAACAGGAACCGTGTTCAGGGTTCTTTGACGTCCACTTTCAGTATTTGCGTCACAGGCACTCCCGGGACAGCGGCATGGTCATGCAGCGGGGGCCGCCCCGGGCGCGGCTCAGTTCGCCGGCCTCGATCTGGACGAGGTGCTTCCGTCCGTCCAGCAGGTCCAGCTTGGGGTCCGCCAGCACTTCCCTGGCCGTCAACACGTGGTAGCCGGCCCGGTCCAGGGCCTCGGCGGTGGCGATGTTACGGCCGTAGCTGGTGATGACGCCCGGCGCCAGGCAGAAGGCGTTGGCGCCGTCGGTCCACTGCTCCCGCTGCTGCATGATGAAGTCGTTCCCGCCGCAAAAGATGGGCTTAAGGTCGATGCCCAGGGCCTTCAGCGACTTGAGCAGGCTGGGGCGGGTGCTCATGCGCAGCTCGGGATGGCGCAGGTCGATGCTGGTCACGTTCAGCAGCTCCCGGCTGCCCTCCAGGAAGTAGGGCGGGTAGACCAGGCACTCGTCCTCACTGGTCCGGGTGAAGATGGTGTCCAGGTGCATGGCGCTGCGTTTCTTGGGCATGAGCACCATGAGCAGGTGGTCGAAGCTGGTGCCATCCTCGGCATGGTGGGCCCGCAGGCTTTCCGCCAAAAGATTGATAGCGTCGGCCGAGGTGCGCTCGGAGCAGCCCACGGCCAGCACCTTGTGGCTGAGCACCAGGATGTCGCCACCTTCCAGGCTCACTGGGGCCTTGATCTCCCCCCGCACCAGGGGCGTCACCTGATCGAACCACTTGTCGTGGTCCGTGTGGTGCTTCAGGCGGGGATGGTGGTGGAAGACGTAGCTCAGGATGAGCGGCTCCCGCTCCCGGGCCCAGGTGGCCATGCAGTTCACACTGTAGCCGTCGCCGATGACCGAGGCGGGATCCCGCATGAACAGCAGGTTCGGGATGGGCCGCACCAGGTAGTCGAACTCTTCCTCCCAGCGGGTGTGACTGGGCATGTCGTCCCAGGCCACGCCCGTGATGACGCTGCGGGCCGCGACCGCGGGGGCCATATCCCGGAGCAGGTTGCAGGCCTCGTCGGAGAGACCCGCCAGGCGCCGCAAATCCTCGATGAAGGCCAACTTCACGCCCTCGTCCTGGAGGGCCTCGATGAACAAATCTTGGATATCGAGCACCTCATCCGCCACCCGGGCCAGTACCTGCCGGAACTGCCCATGTTCGTGCCGGGCCAGGTCGCCGTGGAGGATGTCGTCGAAGAGCAGTTTCTCCATCATCCCGGGCACCATCTGATCCACCTCGGGGCCTGGGTTGTGGACTACCACCTGCTTGAGGCGGGCGGTTTCAGAGAAGACCGATAGCTGGATGGGCTGCATGGAGATCCTTAGAACCCCGTAGATTAGCATGCAGACTGCGTTTGAAGGGTTCAGCGGACCCCCAGGTTTCATATTCTTTACTGAATTTGTCGGATATTCTTCTTGAACCCTCACCCCCCCGGGCTTAGCCTGATTATTCCCACTGGCGCCCCGGGGTGAGACCCCGCAATTAGGAGACAATATGGCCGCTTTCGTTACCCAGCCCGCCCCCGACTTCAAGGCCGACGCCCTGGTCAATGGCGAGTTCAAGCAGATCTCGCTGTCCGACTACAAGGGCAAGAAGGTTGTGCTCTTCTTCTACCCCCTTGACTTCACCTTCGTCTGCCCCACGGAGATTCTGGCCTTCGCTGATGCCCTCAAGGAATTCGAGGCTCGCCACACCCAGGTCATCGGTGTCAGCGTCGATTCCAAGTTCAGCCACCACGCCTGGGTCAACACCCCCCGCAAGGACGGCGGCATCCAGGGCGTGACCTTCCCCCTGGTGTCCGACCTGAACAAGACCATCGCCCAGGATTACAACGTGCTGCTGCCCATGGGCATCGCCCTGCGGGGCCTGTTCATCATCAACAAGGACGGCATCCTGAAGCACATCACCGTGAACCACAACGACCTGGGCCGCAGCGTGGAGGAAGTCCTCCGCCTCCTCGACGCCATCGACTTCAGCGAAGAGCACGGCGAAGTCTGCCCCGCCAACTGGCACAAGGGGCAAAAAGCCATGAAGCCGACATCGGATGGGTTGAAGGCCTACGTCGCTTCCAAGTGATTCGTCAGAGAACAAACATAGCGGGCGCCGAAAGGCGCCCGCTGCGTTTTAGCCGAGAAGGCTGGTTATTCTAGAACTCAGCCCTCCTCCTCAGGACGCAGGACGAAACCATCCCCGATAGGAAACGGTTGCAGCAGCCCATTGAATATCCCGTTCCCCCCGCAGCCATTCGCCAACCCCGAGGCTGGGTGTGGCGGGCCATCGGGCGGACCTACCTGCGGCTAGCGGGCTGGCGGATCGAAGGCGTTTTCCCGACCGACCCCAAGTACGTCGCCATCGTGGCCCCCCATACGTCGAACTGGGATTTCAGTCTGGGCGTGGCGGTGGTCCTCGCCACCGAACTGCGCGTGTCCTGGCTTGGCAAGCATTCCCTGTTCAGGTCCCCATTGAAGGGCTTCTTTCGATGGCTGGGCGGCATTCCGGTGGACCGCCGAGCCAGTCACGGCGTGGTGGAAGCCTGCGTGCAGGCCTTTGAGGCGACGCCCGCCCTCTTCCTGGCCCTGGCGCCGGAGGGCACGCGTAAGGGCGCGAGCCGATGGAAATCGGGCTTCTATTCGATCGCCGCCGGAGCCGGCGTGCCCATCCTGCCTGTGGCCTTCGACTACCGGGACCATGTGGTCCGGCTGTTGCCCCTGTTCCAGCCCAGCGGGAATTTGGACCAGGATCTACCGCTCATTCAGGCCCTGTTCAGCACCACGCATGGACTCAAGGTGCGCCCCGGCAATTAAGGCGAAACGCTACGACCTGCCGACCTGTTTCATACTCCGACAAAGCGACCGCCTTCGGAGCCCCGTGGACAGCCGAAACAACCCCACCCGCATCATCGTCCTGGGAGGCGGGCTCTCCGGCCTCCTGGCGGCCTGGCATCTGCGCGAAGCTGGCCATCCGGTGGAACTGTGGGAGGCCGCGCCCCGACCCGGCGGCTGGGCGCAAACCCTGCCGTGGCCGGGTCCCCAAGGGGAACCTGGCTGCCTGGAGCGCGGCCCTCAGGCGCTGCGGGTGGTCTGCGGCGGCGCCCTGGAGCGGGTGACCCGGGAGCTGGGCCTGAACGGGCAGCCACCCGGTTCCAAAGGCCCTCGCTGGCTGGGCAAGGCAGGGCGAAGGCACCCCAGCCCGGCCACCCCCTGGGGCCTGCTGAAGGCGCCTGGCTTGGGCCTGGGCGGCCGATTCCGGATGCTCGCGGAACCCCTCGTCCCTGGGGGTCGGGATCCCGCCGAGGACCTCCACACCTTCTTCGCCCGCCGCCTGGGCGAGGGGTTCGCCTGGGAGCTGCTGCCGGCCCTGGTGGCGGGGGTCTTGGCCGCCCCGCCGGAGCGCCTCAGCATCGAGGCGCTGCCGCGGTTGAAGCAGCTGGAGGCCCGGGGCGGGCTGTTGCTCGGCGGCCTGCGGGCGGGCCGGGAACGCACCTGTGTTCCCGTGGGCGGGGTCGGCACCCTGGCCCAGGCCCTGGCGGACCAGCTCGGGTGTGTGTTCCCAGATCGCCCCGCCCGGGCCCTGGAATCTCTGCCGGGGGGACGCTGGCGGGTCCACGGAGATAGCCTGACCCGGGAGGCGGACGCCGTGGTGCTGGCCCTCCCGGCCCCGGCCGCCGCGGAACTGCTGAGGCCGATGGCGCCCGCGCCCGCCGGGCTCCTCGCCGCCCTCCCCCACATGGACCTGCGGGTGTGGCACAGCCGCCATGCCCCAGTTCCGGGCTGGGAGCGCGGGTTCGGCCTGCTGGTCCATCCCCCGGAAGGCCGGGGCCTCCTGGGGGCCGTGGCCTTCGCGGCGGACGATCCCCGGGGGGTGCCGGGCCTGCTCCAGATCCGCACCTACCTGGGCGGCGCCTATGCCGTGGAGCCCGACCGGGAGGCCTGGCCCGGCGTGTTCTGCGCGTTGCGCCAGTGGCTGCCGGAGCTGGGCGAACCCGTGCAGGTGCGGGAGGAATCCTGCCCAGCCGCCTTCCCCCTGCTGGAGCCGGGGCACGGCGCCCGGGTGGAACGGATTGGGGAGGCTTTGCCGCCGGGCCTCCACTGGCTTGGCGCCGCGAGGTTCGGTTCCGGCATCCCGGACCTCACAGCGGGCATCGAAGCCTGGGCGGAGGGTTTCCCTGTCGGTTCGTAGGCGACGTCTGGCTGATGGCTCCAGGATCCCGGGCTGAGACCACAAATGGCACAGTTAGGCGCCGACCCGCGGCCCCCTTGGCCTGTCCGATCCTGGCCTGGAAGACCCACTCTTGATCGGCCTTCGTCCAGTTCAGCCCGCACCACCAGGCCAGCGACGGAAAAGGGCCGAAATAGGGGCGAAGAGGGGCATGGGAAAAGCATAGACCGTTCCAGAGCCTGTGATCCAAGCCACAAACCTGCTCTCAGAGTCTTCCTGAGGGGGCTATCCTCCTGAGGTCGCGGTGCTCCCAGGACTGCCATCCCCGAGCGTGTCGGTACACCGCTGGACCGAGAGGCATGGTGTCATGACGACACGACGCGTAATCATCCTGGGAGCCGCCGGACGCGACTTCCATAACTTCAATACCGTGTACCGGGACAACCCGGACTTCAATGTCGTGGCCTTCACCGCCACCCAGATCCCCGATATCGCGGGCCGCAAGTACCCTGCCGTCCTGGCCGGGAAGCTCTACCCCCAGGGCATCCCCATCTTCGACGAGACCGAACTGGTGGACGTCATCCAGCGCCTGAAGCCCGATGTGGCGGTGTTCTCCTACTCCGACGTGACCCACACCACGGTCATGCACCTGGCGAGCCTTTGCGTGGCCCTGGGCGTGGACTTCGAGCTGCTGGGCGCCGACAAGACCATGATCAAGTCCAAGGTGCCGGTCATCGCCATCACCGCCGTCCGCACGGGCGCGGGCAAGAGCCAGACCACGCGCTACATCAGCAACATCCTGAAGGCCATGGGCAAGAAGGTGGTGGCCATCCGCCACCCCATGCCCTACGGCGATCTGGCCATCCAGGCCTGCCAGCGCTTCGCGGAATACGCCGACCTGGACAAGCACAAGTGCACCATCGAGGAGCGCGAGGAATACGAACCGCACATCGACAATGGCTTCGTCATCTACTCCGGCGTGGACTACGAGCAGATCATCCGCAGCGCCGAAAAAGAAGCGGACGTCATCCTTTGGGACGGCGGCAATAACGACTTGCCCTTCTATGCCAGCGATCTGCACATTGTCATTGCCGATCCCCTCCGAACCGGCCACGAGATGATGTATCACCCTGGCGAAGCCAACTTCCGCCGCGCCCACGTCATCGTCATCAACAAGTGCGATTCCGCCAAGGAAGAAGACATCAAGGCCATCGAGGCGAATGCCAAGAAGTTCAACCCCAAGGCCGTGGTGATCCGCGCCAACAGCCCAGTCACCTGCACCAAGCCCGAGATGATCAAGGGCAAGAACGTGCTCGTCATCGAGGACGGCCCCACCCTCACCCACGGCTCCATGACCTATGGCGCCGGTGTGGTGGCCGCCAAGAATTGCGGCGCGGCCAAGATTGTGGATCCCATGCCGTTCGCCGTGGCCTCCATCGCCGCCACCTACAAGAAATACCCCAATGCCCAGGGCATCCTGCCTGCCATGGGCTACGGCGATGCCCAGATCAAGGACCTTGAAAACACCATTCAGGCCACTCCTTGCGACGTGGTGCTTTCTGCCACCCCCATCGACATCACCCGCGTCCTCAAGGTGAACAAGCCCATGGTGCGCGCCACCTACGACCTGGCGGAAGTCCGCCCGGGCCAGCTGGAAACCGAAATCAAGAAGGCGCTGGGGGTATTGGCGCTGCAGGCGTAGTTGCGACGGGCGCGGGGCGCTTTGCGCCCCGCGTGAAGGAATGATAAGGTGTGCTGCTTTCGTGGACGGCCCAGTGGATCTGCTGGGCCGTTTGCTTGCCGCTGCCTTCGATGAGGTAATCCCACCTCTGGAGCCGTTGCACGACGACCGATACACCCTCCATCTCCGCCAGCAGCGCA
>JANYAS010000018.1 GCA_025361205.1 Holophagaceae bacterium | reverse complement strand
CCCGAGGCCGTACGCGACACCCTGCGCAAACGGGGAATGAGCCTGGATGGTGTGGTGCGGTACGCCTACCGGCCCATGGATGTGCGGTGGCTGTACTGGGAGGGCGAGACAGATCTGCTCGATCGACCACGACTTGATTACCAGCCTCAGGTGTTCGAAGGCAACCTGTTCGTAGAGTGCCGAAAAAAGATAAGCAACGATGTGTTCGACAGAGGATGTGTCTTTCGTTCTCTTGGGGATCAGATGGGGAATGGCACGACTTCTTACTTCCCCATGCTCCTCCGCGCCCACCACGAGGATGGCGCGCTGTACGCGGCGGACGAGCGGCCGAACCTGAGTCCCTTGGCGCTGGCGAAACTGGCGGAGTTGAACGGATCTGCCATCACTGTCCATCACCGTTCATCACCGTTCATCACCGGCAAAAATGCATTTGAAAACCGGTGATGAACGGCGATTAACGGTGATGAAAGACAGCGAAGAACCGCTGGCTACAGGCGCCGATTCCACGGCTCTGTTCTTCCACGCGTTGGCGATCCTGCATGCCCCGGCCTACCGCGAGGAGAACGCGGGGGCCCTGCGCATGGACTGGCCCCGCATCCCTTGGCCGCTATCCATGGCAACCCTGGCGGCTTCGGCCAAGCTCGGCCGCCAGGTGGCGGCGCTGCTGGACGTGGAACAGCCTGTGCCCAAGGTGACGGCAGGCAAGATCCCTGAAGACCTGCGCAAGGTCGCGGTCCTCACGGTGGTAGATGGTTCACCGCTCAACCCGGCCCTGGACTTGGAACTCACGGCGGGCTGGGGCATCCGGGGCCAGGGCGGCATCGTCATGCCTTCGGAAGGCCGCCGCGAAGGCACCCGCGTGTTCCTGAACGACCGCGCCTGCTGGGATGGCCTTTCGGACGCCGTGTGGCAGTACAGCCTGGGCGGCTACCAGGTGCTCAAGAAGTGGCTCAGTTACCGCGGTTCCCGCCTGCTGGGTCGCGCCCTCAGTCCGGATGAAGCCGCGCACTTCACCCACATGGCCCGCCGCATCGCCGCGCTGCTGGCCCTGGGGATGGAGCTGGACGCCAACTACCGGACCCTGGCCTGATCCTTGGTCGAATTCCATCACGGCGATTGGCATCGGGGGGGGCCTTGGCCTACCCTGGGGATGGCAGGAGTGGACCCCATGGACCGCAGCCTTATGGATCGGATCACGCTGGAGCCCGGCAAGCGGGGCGGAAAACCCTGTATCCGTGGCCTCCGTATCACGGTGTACGACGTGCTGTCCTACCTGTCCTCCGGCATGAGCATGCCCGAGCTGCTGGTCGATTTCCCAGAACTCACCGAGGAGGACATCCGGGCCTGTCTGGCCTTCGCCGCCGACCGCGAGCGCCAGCAGTTTCAGCTCGGGGCATGAGGAGGTCCAGATGCCCGTCATTGCCATGTTCTACGGGATCATCATCCGGATGTTCTTTCGGGACAACCAACAGCACCACCTACCCCATATTCACGCAGAGTATTAGGGGGATGTGGCGGTGTTTGCGATCGAGGATGGCGCCTTGCTGGATGGCCGCATTCCTCCCGCGAAGGGAAAGCTGGTGGTCGCATGGATCGAAATCCACCGGGAGGAACTGATGGCGGACTGGAACCTCGCGGTGGTCGGAGAAAATGTGTTCAGAATCAAGGGGCTGGAATAATGCGCACCATCAGCCAATGTGAACCCCGCGAGGACTGGACCCTGGAGCTCGTATTCGAGGATGGCCAGCGCCGGGTCTTCGATTTGAGGCCCCTGCTAGATTGCGAAGCGTTCCAGGGGCTGAAGGATCTCGGCCTCTTCCTCGCGGTCCAGAACCGGGGTTACTTCGTGGAATGGCCGAATGGCGCCGATCTGAGTGCCGATACCCTTTGCCTTGAAGGCCGTGTGGCCTGAGCCGTCGTAATAAAACAACCCTTCTCGAAAATGGCGAGAACGGCATAAGGGGCCGTAACGGAATGGCGAATTCAACCAAGGTTATTCCGTAACGGCCCCTAAAAGGCGCACCGCTGGGCGTCCTTTGTCGCGGCTGGGTATCATCAAGGCATCCCGTTTGGAGCCGTCATGGATCGTTTCGGTAGTTCGAAGCTGCGCATCGGCTGGACGCTGGTCTGCCTGTTCTTCACCGGCCTCGTGGTCATGGGCATCCGTGGCCAGCAGGGGGACGGCGGCTCGCAGATCCTCGTCTTCGGCACGGCGGTGCCCCTGGGCGCTGATTCCCTGCGCTCCTATGCCGTGGGCAACCTCCAGGGAGTGATGTATTGGGTGGTGTCCCTGGTGGTCCTGCTGGGTGCCTTCGGTCCCGTGAGCCAATGGACGGCGGCCGCTTCCCGGGGCGAGCGCTTCAAGGGCTTCTTCGTGGGCACGGGCCTGGGCTTTGCCCATGGGCTGTTCCTGTCGCAGGTGGCGCTGATTCCGGTCTGGGCCCTCAGCTGGCGCCTCATCGGCGAGGCCTGGCCGCCGGAGCTGCTGCGGGCGGACCTGCACGGACTGCTGCTGGGTCTCCAGATGCTGCTGTGGGCTCTGCTCCTCTCGCGTCTGCTGAAATCCAGCGCGGGTCTGGCCCTGCTGCTGACGCTGCTGCTCCGGGAGCTGGGGCCGCGCCTCAGCTTCTTCCTGGACTTCGGCCAGGACCTGGGCTGGAGCGCAGGCCAGGTGAAGGTCTTGGATGTCTTCGTCCACCTGCTGCCCATGGCCCAGCTGCCTTCGGATCCCTTCTCGCCGCTGGCGCTGCCTCTCTCCATCGGTGGGCCGCTGGTGCTGGGCGCCCTGGCCATGCTGCTTCCGGCGGGCGGCCGGAACTAGTCCGTGCGCCGTATTTTGGGCCTGTTCCTGCCGGTGGTCCTGCCCCTGTGCCTATTGGCGCAGGGCGTCCAGGACCCGGCGGAGCTGCGCCAGAAGCTGGCGGCCATCCAGGGCCGCCTGGGCCAGGTGGACCAGCAGCTGGCCTCGCTGAAGAAGCGCCGCAAAGGCGTCCTGGTGGAAATCCAGGGCATCTCGTTGCAGCGGGACCGCGCCAAGGCCCAGGTGGAGGGTGCCCGGCTGCGCCGGGATCAGGCCCTCGGCGAAGTCCAAGTCATTGGCCGGGAGCAGGCGCGGGTCCATGGCGAGGTGCTGCAGCTCCAGGGAGATTTGCGCAAGCAGGTGCGCTGGATGCAGGCGCTGGGGCCCCTCGGGGAAGTGGGCTTCTACGCCACCCTGAAGGACCTGGAGGCCTGGCTGGTGCGGGGGCGCATGTTGGCCTGGGCGCGCCTGCAGGAGCGCAAGCGCCTGGATCTGATCCACCGGCTGCAAGGGGATCTGGCCGCCAAAGAGAAGACCCTGAAGGAAGTGCTGGGGCGCCTGGCCTCGGATGAGCGCGAGGCCGCTCAGCTCCAGGCGGCCCTGCGGCTGCAGGAGGACAGGCTCAATAGCTTCCTGGACGGACTCCAGCAGGATGAGACGTCCCAGAAGCAGGCCCAGGCGGAGTTGGCCGAAGAGGCGGTGCAGCTGGAGCGCCTGATCGCCGGGCTGCTCACCAAGCCCAAGGGGGAGGCCTTCGAAGCGGCGGTGGCCTTTGCGAACCTCCGCGGCGAGCTGCCCCAGCCCGTGGACGGCACCGTGTCCCTGGGGTTCGGTGAACACTTGCACCCGCGCTTCCGAACCAAGACCATGCAGAGCGGCCTGCTCATCGCCGCCAACGGTGGCGCCGCTGTGGCCGCCGTGGCGGACGGCAAGGTGGCCTTCGCCGACTATTACCAAAGCTACGGACCCATCGTGATTCTGGATCACGGCGGCGGCTGGTTCACCCTCTACATGCACCTCCTGGGCCTCGGCGTCACCAAGGGACAGGTGCTCAAGGCCGGGGAGTCCGTGGGCGCCGTGGGCGACACCGTGGACGGCCCCCGCCTCGGCTTCGAGATTCGCCATCAGGCCCAGCCGCAGGATCCCCAGAAGTGGCTGAAGACGAGGTACAGATAGTTGCTCCGAGGGGCTCCGCCTATGGCGCCATCTCATAGGCCCCGTTGAGGGCATAAACCTCTTGGTCGAGCACCCTTTGGAACCGGGCTGCGTTGGGGGCGGGTTTCTGGATCAGCTGCAGGCAGAACGCCATCTGGGCCTCGGTGGCCGAGGGCTTGCTGTAGAGCGCGAGGGCGTATTTCGACAGGTCCCGAACCATGACATCGAAGATCTGGTCCACCAGGTCATCTGTCACATCCAGGAGCTTCGCGTTCTCCAGGATGAGCTGGCCGTAGACCACCAGGGTGAAGATTTCGCCCACGGCCAGGAGGAAGTCGATGTCCTTCTGCTGGGCGGCATCGGGCGTGGCCTTGAGGAGCAGCGCGCGGAAGCCCTCGATCTGCCCGCGGAAGAGTTGCACGTTGGGCAGGGCGCTGCCTGCATAGGCAGCTCGGTAGTCGTGGAACTGGATCTTCCCCAGGCCTTTCGTGGGTCCTTGATCAAAAAGAAAGGCGTCGTCGACGGGCTCCAGGAGCCGGGGGACGTCGGGGTACTCGGCCGGATTGAAGAAGTAGTTCTGCATGAACTTCACGATCAGGGCGATGTTGACGTGAACGGTCCCCTCCAGCTTCGGAAGGGCCCGGATGTCCCGGGTGGCTGTTTCAAAATACGTGTCCTTCTCGAAGCCCTTGGCCGCGATGACATCCCACAGCAGATCGATCACCTGCTCCCCCTGGGTGGTCACCTTCATCTTCATCACGGGGTTGTAGAGCAGGTAGCGGCGGTCTTCCTTGGTGGCCGACCGCAGGTAATCCGAGGCCCGGAGCGCGAACAGCTTCATGGCTGCCAGGCGCGCAAAGGCGTCCACGAACAGCTGCTTCACATGCGGGAAATCGGTGACGGCCTGGCCATAGAGCCGCCGACTCGAGGCATGGTTGATCGCCTCATAGAAGGCATGGGTGCCGATGCCGATGGTGGCCCAGCCCAGGTTGTACTTCCCGATGTTCACGGTGTTGAGGGACGCATTCCAGGCTTCCTCGCCGCGCGAGAGGAGGTCGCCTTCGGTGATGGGATAGTCGCGGAGGTTGAACTCGGCCACATAGGACTGGGTGGCGGTGATGTTCTTCACCAGCTCGAAGCGCTCGTGCTGGCTGTCCACCGTGAAGAAGACGTACTCACCGGAGTCCGGCATCCGCCCGAAGGTGGAGACCAGGGCGGCCTGATTCCCGTTCCCGATGTAGTACTTGTCACCTTGGGCCAGGTAGCCGCCTTCCTTCTGGGGGACGAGGAGCATGTCCGTGGCGTAGATGTCGGCCCCGTGCTCCTTTTCCGAAAGGCCGAAGGCGAAGATGGCGCCTTGGTTGAGAAGGCCCGCCACCTTGCGCTTCAAGGGTTCGTTGTGGCTCATCCAAACGGGCCCCAGGCCTAGAATGGTGACCTGCCAGGTGTACCAGTAGCAAAGGCCGTAGAAGCCCAGGACCTCGTTGAAGGCGCAGAACCGGGACGTGTCCCAGCGGCAATCCGGGCCGCCGTAGCCTTGCGGCGTGAGCAGCGTGGCGAAGACCTTTTCCTCTTTCACGAAGGCCAGAAAATCCGCGTACCAGGTCCGGTTGAAGTCATCCTCCTTGAGGCGCCCCTTCCCCTTGCCTTCGAAGAAGGCCACGGTCTTGCGGAGGAGCTCGTTCAGCTTCGGGTCGGGATGGGCTGCACCCAGGTTTCGCGGGTTGAAGAGGATCATGGGCGCTCCCTGGGGTTCTTTCGGCCAGGATCCCACGTCCCCCATTTCAATTCATCTTGGCCCTGGGTAGGGTTCGCTCAGCGCACCACGCTGCTGGCGT
The DNA here is from genome assembly GCA_025361205.1 of Holophagaceae bacterium. Lineage (GTDB taxonomy): Bacteria > Acidobacteriota > Holophagae > Holophagales > Holophagaceae > Geothrix. The sequence goes on along the minus strand of JANYAS010000018.1, from coordinate 2,301 downwards.
TGAACAAGGGCACGTAGATGGCCAGGAGCAGGGCGAGGACGACGACGCCCATGAAGAGAATGAGGATGGGTCCGATGAGGCTGGTGACGACGGTGGTGGCCTTTTCCACTTCCTGATCGAAGAAGTCGGCCACATGGTCCAGCATTTCGGGCAGGGCGCTGCTCTGCTCGCCCACGCGCACCATCTCCACGGCCAGGGGATCCAGGACCTTGGCCTGTTCCAGGGCCAGGTGCAGGCTGCTGCCGGCCCGCACCTTCTCGGTGATGGTGACCAGCCCGGCCTTCATGCGCTCGCTGGGGCTGGTGCGCTGCACCACTTCGAGGGCCTGCACCACGGGCAGACCGCCGGAGAGCAGCACGCCCAGCGTCCGCGCAAAGACGCTCGAGTGGTACATGCGGTAGAGGGTGCCGATCTTGGGCACCATCAGCAGCAGGCGCTCCGCCATCTTGCGGCCGGCCTCGGAGGAGGCCATCCAGCGGATCAGCACCACCAGGCCGATGAGGGCGATGCCCTGGAGCCAGAGGGTGGAGCTGACCACCTTCCCGGCGCCCAGCAGCACCCGGGTGAAGAGGGGCATCTCCACGTCGCCACCCGCGTAGAATTCCGCAAAGCGGGGCAGCACCACGTTGAAGATGACGCCCAAGGCCAGGATCAGCACCAGCACCAGGAAGCCGGGGTAGAAGAGGGCCTCGATGATGCGGCGGCGGCTGGTCTGGGCGAACTTCTGGAAAGAGAGCCAGCGACCCAGTACGTCGGGCAGGGTGCCACTGCGCTCACCGGCCACCACGTTGCTGCGGTAGACGGCCGGGAAGGAGCCCGCCTGTTCCAGGGCCTCGGAGAAGGACATGCCCTCGCGGACCAGTCCCACCACCTGCGCGAGGCTGCGTCGCAACTGGGGATCCTTGCCGTGGCCCACCAGCAGTTCGAGGGACTGCAGCAGGGGGATGCCGGCCTTCAGCAGCGCCAGCAGTTCCTGGTTGAACAGGACCAGGGACTCGGGCTTCAGCTGGGTCCGGCTGCGGAAGGCTGTATCAGTGCGGGTGATTTCCAGCGGGAAGCCGCCCTCGACCAGCACCCGGGCATGCAGGGCCTCGGTGCTGTCCGCCTCGAACTCGCGCACCAGCACTTCGCCGTTGGCATGGGTGAGTCGGACTGTGAATCGCATGGGCACCTGGGCAGACCTTCGAGGATACCGGATAACCCACGGGGAGGTCCCCGCGGTACCCTCTGTCCACCGGAGGCCCCGTGCCGCGATCTGTCTATGCACTGATTCCCGTCCTCGCCCTGTCCCTGGCAGCCCAGGCGCCGCAGCCTGCGCCGCTACGGGTGGCGCAGCCCCTGCCAGTGGACCTGGATCTGACGAGGGCCGACCTGACGACGTTGCTACCCCGCGACAACCGGGACGCAGCGCAGGTGGAGGCGGCCCGCCAGCGCTGGGCGCCCCTCATCGTGGGCCTGAAGGACGCCCCGGCGGTGCGGATCCGGCTGCCCCTCGGCGAGGCCCGCATCCCCCTGCTACTGGCGGCCTCCCAGGCCCTGAAGGCCCAGTCACCGGGCCAGCGCCTCTATGTGGCCTTCGACCGGGGGGCAGCGCCGATCCTCGATGAGACTGCCTGGGGGGCGATGGACGGCGGGGCCCTGGTCCCGGCGGACCTGAACCTGGATTCCGGGGGTTGGCGCACCCAGCTGGAAGAAGCCCAGGAGACCTTCCCCGGGCGGCCGTGGACCCTGTGGCTACCGAAGGATCCGGGGCCCCTGGCAGCCACGCTGATGGGGGACGGGGGAAAGCTGGTGGTGCCCCCGGGCGGTCCGTCCGCGCTACTGGCCGGACTCATCCCCCCGGGCTTCGTGGAGGTCGAAGGGGGGGTGGGCGACCTGACCCTGCGGAACCGGGCGGGCGCCGCCCGTCGGTGGACCTTCGTTGAAGGGGCTTGGACCGCCGTGGCCTTGCCCAAGGAACGCCAAGAAGTGGCCGTCACCGCCGCCGATGCCTACGACGTGGGCGCCCTGCTGGCGAAGGTCCGGGCCACCCAGCTGCGGGGTCGGGCGGGGGTTCGGAGTCTCCAGGCCAAGGCGGACCTGGACCTGCACATCCAAAGCCCGACCGGTCGGGGCGGCGATCTGGGCTTCAGCTTCGGCTACTTCGAGAAGGCCGGGGACTGGCCCGAGCTGCTGCAGAAGGAAGTGCGCTTCAACGGCGTGAAGGCCAAGATCCAGGGCGAGGTGCAGCTGCCCATCATCGAAAGCCGACAGTCCATCTCCCTTCCGGTTGCCCTCGGCTTGACGGAGCGGTACCGCTAC
>JANYAS010000147.1 GCA_025361205.1 Holophagaceae bacterium | reverse complement strand
GTTCGGCCGTGACCCACGCGGTGGCCGGGCTTTGCCCGGGCACCGCGTGGGGGGCTCCGGGGGGGACTTCGTGAGCGCCAGCGAGCAGGCGGTCCCCCCCGGACAGGTCAACAAACTCGTCCACCATGCGGGCGACGCGCTTGAGAAAGCGGAAGGCGCCCTCGATACCCTCGAAACCCGTCCAGTCGATCTCCTTTTCGATGGGTGCGGCGAAGATCATGAAGAGCCGCAGCGCGTCGGTGCCGTACTTCGAGATCACCTCGTCGGGATCCACGATGTTGCCCTTGGACTTGCTCATCTTCGACCCGTCCTTCAGCACCATGCCCTGGCAGATGAGCTTCTGGAAGGGTTCGGGCCCCGAGGCCAGGCCCAGGTCGCGCAGCACCTTGTAGAAGAACCGGGCGTAAATGAGGTGCATGGTGGCGTGCTCGATGCCGCCCACGTAGAGATCCACGGGCATCCAAGCATCGCTTTCCGCCTTGGCAAAGGGCAGTTCCGAGTTCTTGGGATCCAGGTAGCGCAGCCAGTACCAGCTGCTGTCCACGAAGGTATCCATGGTGTCGGTTTCGCGGCGGGCGGGCTGGCCACAGCTTGGACATTTTGTGTCCAAGAAAGAGGAAGAGGTGGTGAGGGGCGAGGGGCCATGGCCCGTGAACTCGACATCCTCGGGCAGGCGCACCGGCAGGTTCTCGGCCTTCTCGGGCACCACCCCGCAGCTGTCGCAGTGCACGGTGGGGATGGGCGTGCCCCAGTAGCGCTGGCGGCTGAGGCCCCAGTCCTTGAGTTTGTACGTGGTCGTCTTCTCGGCGCGGGTGCCCAACCTGGCGATCATGGCGGTGGTGGCCGCTTCGCTCGTCAGGCCTGTGAACTCGCCGCTGTTGACCAGGGTGCCCAGGTCCCAGGCACTGTCGGCCTCGATGACCTGGGGGATGGCCAGGCCGTATTTCAGGGCGAACTCGTGGTCCCGCTCGTCGTGGGCGGGCACCCCCATCACCGCGCCGGTGCCGTAGTCCATGAGCACGTAGTTGGCGGCGAAGATCGGCACCTTCTCCCCGGTGAAGGGGTGGCTGGCCGCAAGCGCCGTCCGGTGGCCCAGCTTCACATCGTTGGTGAGGCGCTCCTCATGACTCACGGCGGCCACCTGGTTACAGAAGGCCTGGAGCGCCGCATCCGTTTCGGCGGCCCCCTGGATGATCGGGTGCTCGGTGCTGAGGGCCAGGAAGGTCACGCCAAAGAGGGTGTCGAGGCGGGTGGTGAAGACTTCCACTTGGCGGTGATCCGCTGGCAGCTGCCCGCCGTCCTCCAGCTCGAAGGCCAGCCGCGCGCCCTCGGACCTGCCGATCCAGTGGCGCTGCATGGTCTTCACGTTCTTGGGCCAGTCCAGGCCATCCAGGCAGGCGAGCAGTTCGTCGGCGTACTTGGTGGTCTTGAAGAAGTACTGCACGAGCGGTTTCTGCACGACCGGGAACCCGGTGCGCTCGTCCTTGCCGTCCACCACCTGCTCGTTGGCGAGGACGGTGCCGAGTTCCTCGCACCAGTTCACGGTGCGCATGGCGCGGAACACGTCGCCCTGTTCCCACATCTTGAGGAACAGCCACTGGTTCCAGCGGTAGTAGTCGTCCTGGAAGCTGGCGATCTCGCGGTCCCAGTCGTAGCTGATGCCCAGCTTCTGGATCTGGCCCTTCATCTCCACGATGTTGGCGCGGGTCCAGAGGGCGGGATGGATGTGATGCTTGATGGCCGCATTTTCCGCGGGCAGGCCGAAGCTGTCCCAGCCGAGGGGGTGCATGACCTCGTAGCCCCGCATGCGGCGGAACCGGGCGGTCACGTCGCCCAGGGTGTAGTTGCGCACGTGGCCCATGTGGATGCGGCCGCTGGGGTAGGGCAGCATCACCAGCATGTAAAAGGTCTTCGACCCCGGCGGCAGCTCGCTGGCCCGCTTGGCGCGGAAGGCGCCCGACTCGAGCCAGCGGCGCTGGATCGCGGGTTCCTGGGTCAGGGGCTGAAACGGCATGGCACAACTCCAGTGGAACCCTTGATTCTACAGGGTCCGCTAAGCTGGTCCTCCCTCAGCTTTTCTTGTTGCCCATGACCAGCAGCACGATGCCACCCACGAGCGCGATAGCGCCCACGATGGGGGGCAAGGGGAGGGTCTTGGTCTTGTCGGCCGTGATCTGGATCGGACCCACATCCACCACTTTTTCTCGGGTCGTGTAAGTGAACCCTTGATAGGTGAAAGCGACGAGACCGATCGCGATGAGAACGATGCCTGCCAAGGTGGATGGTTTCATGTTGAACCTTCTTTCAGGTGTTGCTATCGCGATGGGTTCTTCGTGGCCTTGAAAGAGCCAGTCAGCCCCGGCAATTGCGGTCCGGAGGGTCGACTTCACTTCCGATCGATTTCCACATTTTCCTTGGTACCGCTGTTGGCAACCGACACCATGATGCCAATGCCGATGGCGATCACGAGCCCGATCAAGGTCCAGGTTGTACCGATGGTCTCCAGAACGCCCGTCTTCCACAGGACGCCCAGCAGGCCCAGAACCAGGATGATGTAACCGAGAAAATACATTCCCGTCCATTTCATGATGCAACTCCAATCTGATATGTGAATGCGTGACTCAAAGCCTCAACCCTTCCTTGCCGATCAACCAAGTCCCGGCTGCGATCCGCGAGCCCGGTCAGAAGGCGTCCGGTCCACCCATCGCAAAAGCACCTGCCTTCCGCCGCCCTTTCTGGTTGACAGGGGCCGAAGGGCCCACCGCAAGAGCCCAGAGGCAATGCATATTTCACGCCATAATGTAAATAGCTGTTATCATAATGTTTATAACGTCATCGGTGTTGAGAAAACCTAAATGATTCAATCAATATGATGTAATGTTTGTTTCAATTCGAACAAGGGTGAGCCCCAACCCGCTCGCTAGCGTTGCTTGCGTGAGCGAGCGAGGCGGGCCTCGCATTCATGCAAATGAGTCGAATGAAGTCAACACCCAGGTTTGTTATTCTGAGAAAGGCCGATTGGAATAATATTCAAAGGGAAGGCCCCGCGTCACTATAAGAAGCGGTGCAGATAGGCGCAGACCGTGTCCAGGCGCCGTGTCAACCCACGCCCATGGTTGGGGCTGTTTCCACCCCGAACGGACCGCCCACACAAAAGGAGAACCCGCATGCCCAACATTGCCTCCGTCCTCAAGGAAGAGATCGTGCGCCTCGCCCGCAAAGAGCTGCGCCAGGAAACGGAAGGACTGAAGAAGGCTTCCGCTCAGTACCGATCCGAGATTGCCGCCCTGAAACGACGCGTGACCACCCTGGAGAAGCAGGTGTCCCGGGTCGACAAAAGAGCCCCCGGCAAGACCACGGCTGAGACGGCTTCCCCGTCAGCCACTCCCGTGCGGTTCAGTGCCAAGGGCTTAACCACCCAAAGACAGCGGCTGGGGTTGTCCGCCGCGGCCATGGGCACCCTCCTCGCCGTCTCCGCACAGACCATCTACAACTGGGAAGCGGGCTCCACCCGTCCGCGCGAACCCCAGGTGGCTGCCATAGCGGCCTTGAGGGGCATCGGCAAGAAGCAGGCCGGTGAACGCCTCAAGGTCCTGGCAGGTTAATCCGAGAGATTCGCACATTCAGGTCACCGCCATGACCGCAAGGAAAGCAAAAACCAAGACCCAGACTCTTGGTCCTGCCGCTTGGCGGAACGCCTGAGCTGCCCTCGAGGTAGGGATGCAGGTCCTTGATGGCGCCCTTGTCCCGTTCCTTCGGGAACTCCGCCATCAGCTTGCCCACCCCGTCCAGCTGCGGGGTGAGCGCATCCTTGAGGAAGGCCTCCAGCAATCGTCAAGTTTATTGCTGAACGGACCCTACGTCCTCGCCCGTCTGGGAGCGCGAGGGCACCGGTTCTGCGGGTGGAACCGACTGCTCCTTCAGGGACCCGAACGTATGGGCGTAGACCCAGGTGAACTCCGCGCCCATCAGGAAGATCTGCGCCGAATAGTAGACCCAGATCAGTACGACCGCGAAGGAGGCGGCGGCGCCAAACACCGACGTGACTCCGCTTTTGCCGATGAATAAGCCGATCAGCAGCTTGCCGATGGTGAAGAGGAATGCCGTGACGGCGGCGCCGACCCAGACGTCGATCCAGCGGATACGCACCCGCGGCATGAACTTGTAAATGAGCGCAAAGGTCGCGCAGGTCAGGGCGAAGTCCAGGGCGAAGTTGATCACGTGGCCCAGCACCTCCCAGCCTGCAAAGACGGGTCCCCACCACTTGCCCATCACGGCCAGCACGGTGCTGAGGAGCAGCGACACCATCAGCAGGAACCCGATGCCCAGGATCATGCCGAAGGACAGCATCTGCGACCGCATGAATCGCCAGAGGCCGCTGGGCTTGATGCGCACCGGCACGCGCCAGATGCGGTCCAGCGCATCCTGCAGTTCGACGAACACCGAGGTGGCCCCGATCAGCAGGAAGATGGCGCCGGTGACCGTGGCCACGACCCCTTTGCCGGGTTGGTTGGCCGACTCCAGCATCGCCTGCACCGCCCGGGCGCCCTCCTCGCCCATGAGCCCGCGCAGTTGTCCGAGGATCTCGCCCCGCGCGGCTTCAGGTCCGAACACGAACCCGGCGAGCGAGATGACGATCAGCAACAGCGGGGCGACCGAGAACAGCGTGTAGTAGGACAGCGCCGCGCCCATGCTGGGGGCGTAGTCATCCACCCAGGACTGCGCCGCCGACTTGATCAAGGTCCAGGTTGCCTTGAAGTGGATCGACCCTTTAGTCATCACAGCGTTTCTCATCAGTCGAGTGAATCATGGCTCACCGCAGCGTGCAGACGGACCGTAGCTGACCACCCAGCCCCCTCATTCGCGCTCAACCTTTCAGCAGACTGATGACCGCGAAATCCGCCCCCGCGGGGTCACGGACCACCGAGCACCGCCCCACACCGGGGATCTCCGTCGGACCACTCAGAAGCTCGCCCCCCGCCGCTCGGGCGCGGCGAGCCGAGGCGACGCAATCTTTCACCACAAAGTGGTTCATCCAATGGCACGGAGTTCCCTTGTCGAAACGGCCTGACATGGCCCGCAGACCACCTACCCGGCTGTTGTTGAGCCACCAGACTTCGGGGGTCGGCCGATCCTCGGCCTCGGGTTCAGACTCCCAGCCGAACAGCCCCCGATAGAAGGCATCGGCTTCCTTCATGTCCCAGGTATCCAGCCCCGTCCAGCCGAGGGTATTCAGCGCACCGAAGAGGCCCGCCCCGAAGTGGCTCTGGCTCTGCCACAGGCCCAAGGGAGCGCCGCCGGGATCCTGCACGAAGGCCTTCCGGCCCAAGCCCTCGATATCCATGGGGCTGGACAGCACTTTTCCGCCCAGGGCCACCACTTTCGCGGCCGCGTCGGCGGCATTCTCGACGGCCACAGAAACGTTCCAGTGGGGCAGCAGGACCTTCTCCGACCCCTTCTCGTGGGCTGCAGCCACGTCCAAGCCGTCCACCCTGAAGAGGGTGTAGGCACCTGTGGGCGTGGGGAGATCCACGGCTTCCCATCTGAAGAGGGTCCCGTAGAAGCGCTTGGCCGCTTCGATATCCGAGGTGACCAGTTCCGGCCAACAGAAATGGCCTAGCGGGGCGTAGGCGGGTTCTCTCATGAAACCTCCAATAAGTGGGTGCCCAGCCCCGGCTCGACGAACTTACTCACGGCCTTGAAGGGGACCTCGATGGGAGATGGCGATGGCTCGTTCCAGATTCGGGTCGCCGGACTCAGGTGGATGAACACTTTCACGGATTGCTTCCTCTGAGGTCGGTCTGGGCCTTGGGGCGAGGGAAACCTGCGGAGGGAAGGCACCCCTCCATTCAGGACCTCAAGCAGCTTCTATGCTATTCCGTAAATTTGTTTTTGTTTGTAGTTAGTACCATTTCATATTTCAAAACCCCCGCCCTTTCTATTCAAAATGACGCCCTCAGCAAGTCACGTTGAAGGAGCCCACGCGATGGGTTACGAAGATTTTCGTTGACCCGTCTACGAGGATCGTCGTAGCTTCTCTACCATCCCGCGAGGAGCCCCTTAGGATGTCTGCCCCCACCCGCCCCACCGACGCTGAACTGGCCATCCTCCGGGTGCTCTGGGAGCGGGGGCCCAGCACGGTGCGGCAGGTCTTCGAGGTGCTGTCGGTGGAGAAGGCGCTGGGCTACACCACCGTGTTGAAGATGCTCCAGATCATGGACGAGAAGGGCCTGGTGCAACGGGATGCGTCCGACCGGGTCCACATCTTCGCCACCAGCCAGACCCAGACCCAGACCCAACGCCACATGCTGGATGACTTGCTGGACAAGGCCTTCGGGGGCTCGTCCCTGAACCTGGTCATGCAGGCCCTCGCCACCCGCAGGGCCAGCCGCGAAGACCTGGCGGCAATCCGGAAGATGCTCGACCAGGCCGAAGGGAGGAAGCCGTGACCCCGCTCCTATCGCTCGCCCTGCAGCCCTGGGCTCAGACGCTGGCCTGGACCCTCCTCCACTTCTTCTGGCAGGGCGCGCTCCTGGGCCTGCTGGCCTGGCTGGCCCTGGCACTGCTCCGGGGGGCCAGCGCCGGGGCCCGCTACGCCCTGGCCTGCGCCTTTCTGGTGCTCATGGTGGCGGCACCCGTGGCCACGTGCCTGCTGCTGCATCGGCAAGAGCCAGCCCCCGCCATGCTTTATCTCACTGCGGAGACGACAGCCTCCGCGGCCTCCGCCACGCCCCTGGTCCAGCGCGTAAAGGCGACGTTGGAGCCCTCTTTGTCCTGGCTGCTGGCCGGCTGGACCCTGGGCGTGGTGGTGCTGTCCGCCCGTTTCCTCGGCAGTTGGATCCGGGTGGAGCGGCTGCGCCGACGGAGCGCCCTGCCGGTCCCCGCCGAATGGCACCTGGTGCTGTCGCGCCTTTGCCGGGAGCTGAAGCTCTCCCGCACTGTGCGCCTGCTCCAGTCCGCCGCTGTGGAGGTACCCACGGCCCTGGGCTGGCTGCGGCCCGTGATCCTGCTCCCGGCCTGCGCCCTCACGGGCCTGGGGCCCCTGGCCCTGGAGGCCATCCTGGCCCATGAGCTGGCCCACATCCGCCGGGGCGACTTCCTGGTGAACCTGCTCCAGTCTCTCGTCGAAGTGCTGCTCTTCTACCATCCCGCCGTGTGGTGGTTGTCCGCCCGCATTCGCGCCGAGCGCGAGCTCTGCTGTGATGATGTGGCCGCCGAGCTTTGCGGCGATCCCCTGCTCCTGGCCCGCGCCCTCACCGATCTCGAAGCCCTGCGCGAGCCCCTCTCCCAGCCCCCCCATCACCTGGCCCTGGCCGCCACTGGAGGTTCCCTCATGCACCGCATCCGTCACCTGCTCCAGCCCGCGCTGCCGGTCACCAGTGGGGCCCGCGCCGCCGCCCTGGCCCTGCTGGCTGCCTCCCTGTTGGGCGCGGCTGGCGTGGTCCTGCAGGACAAGGAACCCGCTGCCAAGCCCGAGAAGCACACCCGCATGAAGGTGATCGATGGCGACCGCCAGATGGATGTGCGCATCCAAGGCGAGGTCCGGCTCGATCCTGCGGCCAAAGAGCCCGTGGTGGTGACCGGCGACGGCAGCTTCCGCATCGAGGAAACGAAGACCGGAAAGGCCCGCGCCTACAAGGTCACCAAGGGCAAGCGCACCTATACCGTGGAGGGCCGGGAGCAGCCTCTGGACGCCGAAGGCGAGGCCTGGGTGCGCGAGGTGGTGAAGGATGCCGCCAAGGCCAAGACCGGACGGGACAAGGGCCGGGCCATGGAGATCCGTATCCGCCACCTGGAGGATGACGCCCACGAAAGGGAAGCCCATGGCCGAGCCATGGAAGATCGCTTCCGGAAAATGGACGACTGGGAAAGGGCATTGGACGCCCACAGCCACGACATGGAAGCCCGGGCGGTGGATCTGGAACGCCGCTACCGGGACGCCACGCCCGAGGAGAAGGTCAAGCTTCAAGCCGAAGGCGAGCACCTGAAGGCGGAGGGGGTCAAGCTCAAGGCCGAAGGCGAACGCATGAAGGTGGAAGGGGACCGGCTCAAGAACGACCCCGAGCTGAAGGCCCTCATCGCCCAGGCCGAGAAGGAAGGTCGAAGGGTGCGCGTCGAGGTGATCGAAAAGAGGGGCGGCCTGCCCGGCACCGTGGTCGTCGACCCGGACGGGCACCGAAAGCAGGTGGTGGTCAAGCGCTACAAGATCAAGAAGGACGGCGCACCCGGCGAGGACCACGAATTCTCCGTCATTGAGCCCGGCGACAAGGACAAGCCCGTCGCGGGGAGGGACCAGGACATCCACGTCCGCATCCCGAGGATCCGGGTGCACACCTCCGTTCGCTCGGAAGGGGACGATCCTCAGGCCCAGATGGCTGCAATCAAGGCCGAACTGCGGGCCCTCCAGACCCGCCTCGACCGGCTCCAGGAGCACATGGCCCAGGCACCGGAACCCCCCAAGTCACCGGAATCCCCCCAGCCTCCCGATGCGCCCAAACCGCCCATCCCCCACCCACCCAAACCACCCAAGGTGCCGGGCGTCCCCCCCACCAACCCCACGCCTCCGCCGCCTCCACCCCCTCCACCCCCGCCACCTGCCCCGGATGCGCCGCCGCCACC
>JANYAS010000135.1 GCA_025361205.1 Holophagaceae bacterium | reverse complement strand
CATGCCGGGCCGCTTGAAGGCCTTCACCAGGGCATGGCCCCGGCTTTCGTGGGAGCGGGCCCGGGCGCGCACCTCGGGGGTGAGGGTCTCCGGCAGCCAGAACAACACCATCATGGAGGCGGTCAGCGACAACCCGGCGGCCACGAAGAAGGGCAGGTGCCAGCCCCTCGTCTGCAGCAGGTGGTGACCCAGTTGGCTCCCGCTGAGGACGCCCGCGAGGGCCGGGCCCAGCACGAACCCCAGGCCGAACGCGGCGCCGATCATGCCCATGACTTTGGACCGCTCCTCGGGCTCGGAACTGTCCGCCATGGCCGCCTGGGCCACGGAGATGTTGCCGCCGGTGATGCCGTCCAGGAGGCGGGCCGCCAGAATCCACTCGAAGCGGCTGGTGAGGGCCAGCATGATGTAGCCGATGGCCGAGCCGATGAGGCTCACCCAAAGCACCGGCTTGCGACCCACCAGGTCAGAGACGCGACCCAGGATGGGCGAAGCGACGAACTGCATGAGGCTGAAGCTGACGAAAGCCACCCCAGCCCAGAAGGCACCGGGACTGGTCCCCGCGCCACTGAGCCCAAGGAAGTGGTTGACGCTCTCCATCCAGTGGCTCGGATGGTCGGCGATGGCTTGCGCGTAGAGTGGAAGGATCGGGATGACGATGCCAAAGCCCAAAAGGTCCACAAAGACCGTGAGGAAAATGGCCATCCGGGCGCGTTTGGAAGACTGCATGGGGCTCTCCAGCCCACCAGTGTAGCCCGTGACGCGGCTCAGGTTCTCAGCACCCTCTGCAGCATTCGGCGAAGCTCCTTGATCTGGTAGGGCTTCTGCATGAACCCGGCGGGTTCCAGGCCTGACAGGGTATGGAGGGAATCCTGTTCGGTGAATCCGCTGCTGAGCACCACGGGAATGGAGGGATCGAGCCGATGCATGGCCTTGAAGGCCTCCCGCCCATCCATGCGGGGCATGGTGAGATCCATGAGCACCAGATCGGGGCGGGGGGCGGCCTCCTGGAAGCGGGCCACCGCCTCCATACCGTCGCGCGCCGTGGTCACTTCCAGTCCGAGGGCCTGCAGGGCCGAGCCGATGGTCTGAAGAATGAGATCCTCGTCATCGACCAGGAGAATCCGCCCTTGCAGGAGGCGGAAGGCCTCGACCCCCCTCGGTGGCGTGGCTTCGGCCGGCAGATCGTCCGAGGCGGGGAAGCAAAGGCGGAAGGTGCTGCCCCGACCCTCATTGCTATGGATGTGGAGCCCCGCGCCGTGTCCTCGGAGGATGCCCAGCATGGCGGAGAGGCCCAGGCCTCGGCCTGCGCTCTTGGTGGTGAAGAAGGGGTCGAAGATCCGCGCCATGACCTCCGACGACATGCCGCAGCCGGTGTCCGTGACCTCCAGGATGACCTTCAAGCCCGGGGCCAGATTCACGCCGCGGTAGGTCGCCTGGAGTTCCCGGGCGTCGATATTGGCCCGATAGGTTGAAACGTGGATGGCGCCTACCCGGTCCCCGATGGCATCCGAGGCGTTGGTGATCAGGTTCATGACCACCTGCTGGATTTGGCCCGCGTCTGCCTGGATGGCGGGAAGATCAGAGTCCAGGTCGTAGCGAAGGCGGATCTTCTTGGAGATGGATACCTCCAGGAGGTGGGTGACCGCGCGGACCACTTCATTGAGATCCCGGGGCTTCACGAGGAAGTGGCCGCGTCCGGAATAGGCCAGCATCTGCTTGGTCAGCTCCGTGGCCCGAAGCACCGTGGCCTCCATATTGGTGAGGTAGGTATGGGCCGGAGCCTGCTCGGGCAGGTGCATCTGGGCCAGGTTCAGGTTGCCCAGCACCACGGTGAGCAGGTTGTTGAAATCATGGGCGATGCCGCCGGCGAGAAGGCCCAGGCTTTCGAGCTTCTGGGACTGCAGCAGGGCTTCCTCCGCTTGCCTACGTTCGGTGATGTCCAGGATGTAGCCTAGGACGACAGTGCTTCCAGACCCTTGGGGATTCGCCGCGGTGAAGTCCTGGAACCAGCGGTAATCCCCAGAAGCCGCACGGATCCGATACTGCTGCTCGAAATGGGTGATCCCCTTGCGCCTCAACATCGCCGATTCCTCGCGGACGCGATGGATGTCATCAGGGTGGACCAGGGCGTCAAACAACAGCTTCCCGGAGGTCAGCTCCTCAGGGGCGTACCCGAGGATGGCGCGGACATTGGGGCTAATGTAATCCACGGGCCAGGGGGGCGCGTCCTGCCAGCGGACCACCATCACGGGCCCTCCAACGAAGAGCCCGCGTTCCGCCCGCAGGGCGTCCTCGGCCCGCTGGCGATCGGTCACGTCCGTGGCGATGCCGATAACGCTCTGCAATTGGCCCTGCTCGTCGAACACCGGCGTGACGGAGTTATCGAAGAGGCGGCCGCCGGCGTGGGTGATTTGACGGGAAGCTTCCCCGCGGAGGGCCTGTTGGAGCTGGGTGACGGTCTGGGGATCATCCCGGTAGAACTCCAGGGCGTTCAGTCCCACCACGCTCCCGGGAACCAGACCCAGGTCGGCCAGGCCCAGGCCTTCGGAAAGCAGGAACCGGCCTGCAGAATCCAGCTGGTAAATGATGGCCGGGGAGTTGGCGAGCACCGTCCGAAAGCGCTGCTCCGCCGTTCGCAGGGCGGCGTCGGCGGTCTTCCGCTCCGTGATGTCCCGGGTGATGGTGAGCAGGCAGGTCTCCCCGTCCACCTGGATCAGAGTCCCTGAGACGAGGCCAGTGCGGATGGAGGCGTCCTTCATTCGGAAGGGCGCCTCCAGGCCGACGAAGTGTCCCTCGGCCTGGATCATCTGCTTCATTCGGTCGCGATCAGATACATCGACCCACAGCCCGAGGTCCAGTGTCGTCCGCCCCAGGGTTTCTTCCCGCGTCCATCCGCTCATGCCGGAATAGGCGTCGTTTACGTCGACATAGGTGCCATCCAATCGATTGATGTTGATGGCATCGGGACTGGCCTGAAAGACCTTCGAGAACTTTTCCTCACTCGCCCGAATGGACTGTTCCGCGGCCCTGCGCTCGGTGATGTCGCGGGCGTACCCGAAGGCTAGGTCTTGTCCGTCGTGGGTGAGGTGGCAGAACGAAATCTCGACCGGAAGCTTGCTGCCGTCCTTCCGACGGTGCCTGGACTCTACGACCAGGGTGCCCTGTTCGCGGAGGGTAGCCATGAAGCCTGGCCACCGATCTGCCGGAAACAAGGTGTCGACATCGGGCAGGGAGAGATTCAGCAGGGCCTCGCGGCTGTAGCCGAGTTCGCGGCAGACAGCCTCGTTCACGAAGATGATCCGTCCCGTGACATCAATACCAAACACTAAGTCCCGGGTATGGTCGATGGCGCTGGCCATCATGCGGTGATTGGCCTCGGCCCGCCAGCGCTCGATGGCCATGGCGACCTGGCCGGACACGAAGGCCAACAGGTCCCGCTCCTCGGGCGTGTAGTGACGGTCGCCGTCATAGATCTGGATGGCGAGGGCTCCGAAGACACCCTGGTCTCCCAGGAGGGGAACCCCGAGCCAGTCGAGGGTACCCGTCCCGATGGCTTCCACCTCGCCAGAGGCCTTGAGGCGAGCCAGGACCGCATTGTCCAGCAGGAGCGGCTGCTGGGTTCGGAGCACGTACTCGGTTAGGCCTCTTCGCAAGGTCCGGGGCTCAGGAGCCGGATCACGCGCATCAACCCAATAGGGGAAGGAGACGGTGTCGGCAGTGCGGTCCCAGAGAGCTATGTAGAGGTTCTCCGCGGGCATCAGGTCCCGCACGATGGCGTGGACCTTTGCAAAGAGCTCCTGGGTGCCCATGGACTCGATGGCCGCCTCGGCGACCCGGTAGGTGGCCTGTTGAGTCTGTTCGGCGCGCTTGCGCTCGGAGATGTCCTGCGCGATAGCGAGGACGACTTTCTGGCCCAGGTGGGTCCCAGGGTACAGCCGGACCTCCTTGGGGAAGACCTCGCCATTCTTCCGTTGGCCCCAGAACTCGAACTGCTGGGGTTCGCCCTGAAGCGCCTTCCCAAAGATGCTTGCAATGAGAGCGGAATCGTTACGGCCGGGGGCCGACAGGACGGCCGGAGTCTGGCCGATGAAGAAGGACTTCGGGTACCCGTACATCCGCACCGCGCCCTCGTTCACCTCCAGGAACCGGCCCTCCGCATCCTGGATGTAAATGACCTCCGAGATGACGTCGATCATCGCGCGGGTTGATTTCAGCACGGCCCGAAGTTCCTCCTCCCGGCGCTCTGATGCGTCGAGGGCCGCCTGGAGATCTCGGGGCGGGAGGTGTTGGGTCATATCCTCACCATCGGTCGGCAAAAGCCGGGACGATAATCTAGTCTTAGGCCCAGCGGAAACGACGGACCGCCAGGATGAAGGCCGCGAAGCCCCAGGCTGCCACGATGGCCAGGCCCAGGCCGTGCCCTGCCAGGCCGGCGCCATCGTTGAACACCGCGCGCAGGACCCGAACGAAGGGAGCGAGGGGCATCACGGCCACGGCGTGCTGCAGCCAGGTCGGGGCCGCGTCCAAGGTGAAATAGATTCCGCTGAGCATCATGAGGGGGAGGAACACCAGGTTCGAAAGGGCGGCGTAGCCTTCCGACGTCTCCGCGAACCCGCTCAGGGCGAAGCCGAAGGCCATGAAGCAGCCTGTGCCCAGGGTCATGATGAGCAGGAGGTTGAGGAAGGAGCCTTGGTTTTGGATCCCGAAGACCAGTCGGCCCACCAGCAGGAGGATGCCGGCCTGGATCACGGTGACGGTGAGCCGATGCAGCACTTGGCCCAGCAGGAAGATCCACTTGGGCAGGGGTGTCACGGCCAGCCGCCGGAACTTCCCCTTTTCGCGGTAGGACACGTTCACCATGCCCACGCTGAAGAGGCCCATGCTGACGAGGTTCAGGCCCAGGAGGCCCGGCAGCAGGAAGGACGCGTAGTTGGTGGCGCGCTTGCGGCCGGGGCTCTCCACCTGGGCGGGAATTCGCAGGGGTTCCGGGGCGCCGCTCAGGCGGGCCTGGGCCACCAGCCAGGCCTGGTTCACCAGCCCGGCGGTGGCGCCGGCCTGGGCCATGAGGTAGCTGTTCAGGCGCAGACGGTAGCCCTCGCCCTCGGGCTCCAGCAGGGCGACCGTTTCTCCCCGGGACCAGCGGGCTTCGGCCTCGGCCTTGGGCAAGGCCTGCACCTTGAGTTGGAGATCCGCTAGGGCCTGGTCCAGGGCGGCGTCCCGGGGCCCTGGGGCCTGGGATTGCACCCGCACGACTGAGAGCTTCAGCCCGTCCCCGCCCCCCAAGATCGTGCCGAAGAACAGGAGCAGGATCACCGGGAAGGCCATGGTCCAGAACATAGCTGCACGGTCCCGGCTGTAAAGCCGCCATTCCATTGCGAACTGACGCCAGAGCATCATCGTCACTCCCTCAGGCTGCGGCCCGTGCGGTGGAGGAACACATCCTCCAGCGTAGCCCGCCGGATGTGGACTTGCAGAAAGGGGACGGCCGCGGATTCGGCGGCCTCCAGCAGGTGGTTCAGCAGGGCCTTGGGATCGGGTGTGGGAATTTCCCACAGATCTGTGCGGCGTTCCACAGCCTGGCCCAGCTTGGCCGCGAAGGCCGTGGGATCCGGCGCATCCCCGTCGAAGGTCAATTCCACCACGCTGGGAATGGCCAGATCGGAGATCAGGGAAGCGGGAGTTCCGGTCGCGATTACCTGGCCGTGATCCATGATGGCCAGGCGGTCGCAGAGGGCCTCGGCCTCGTCCATGTAGTGAGTGGTGAGGACCACCGTGCGCCCCTCGCCCTTCATGCGGCGCACCACGTCCCAGAGGCTGCGCCGGGCCTGGGGATCGAGCCCCGTGGTGGGTTCATCCAGGAACACCAGCTCGGGATCGTTGACCAGGGCCAAGGCCAGGGCCAGCCGCTGCTGCTGGCCGCCGCTGAGGGTGATGTGGTAGGCGTCGGCCTTGTCCACCAGCTGCACGAGCTCCAGCAATTCCTGGGTATCGCGGCGCTTCGGGTAGTAGCTGCCGTAGAGGTCCAGGGCCTCCCGCGGTGTGATCTTGTTGAAGAGGCTGGTGCTCTGCAGCTGGACGCCGATGCGGGACCGGATCTCCCGTCCTTGCCGGGCCCAGGTGAGGCCCAGGATCTCGATGTCCCCGGCGTCGGCCAGGGTCAGCCCCTCGATGATCTCGAAGGTGGTGGTCTTACCGGCCCCGTTGGGCCCCAGCAGGCCGAAGACCTCGCCCCGGGCCACCTCCAGGTCCACGCCGTCCACGGCCACGACCTTGGCAAAGGCCTTGCGAAGGCCGCGGATGCGGAGGGCAGAATCGGTCATGGAAACCTCGAATGTCACAGATACCATGCGAGATGGCTGTTGAGACAGGGCTAGATGATCCACAATCCCCAGGCAGGATGAGAGCTCCGGAGGGCGGCGGCTGCGGCATCCCGGTGGCTGGTGGTGGCGTACCGTGCGGCCCAGCAGCTGCCGGATCCGCAGAGTAGGGGCTCTCCGTCGGTGTCCCGCAGGGCGTCACGCACCTCCGCCAGGGGCGGGCAGACCCACAGGGCTGCGCCCGTCAGGTCATTGCGCCAGGGCGGGGCGGCGCCCGCAGGCTGGGATCCCAGGGCTTCAGGGAACGGATAGCCCACGTCCTGGAGGGCTCGGTACACGCCGGGCGTGCCGACATACAAATCGGGATGGACAAGGAGGATGGGTTCCAATGGCACCGGCCGCAGGGGAAACACCCGCTCACCACGACCCAGGCCCAGCACCGTGCCGCCCAGCAGGAACAGGGGGACATCGCTGCCCAGGCGCGCGGCCAGGCGCAGCAGGATGCCATCGCCCAGGTCGAGACCGAACATCTGGTTGCCCAGGCGCAGGGCCGCCGCCGCATCGCTGCTGCCGCCGCCGAGGCCCGCGCCATGGGGGATGTGCTTCTCCAGGCGCAGAGAAGCGGGCAGGGGGCGGCCCGCCGTCTCTTCCAGCAGGCGCCAGGCCTTTATGACAAGGTTGGATTCGTCCGCGACCAGGCCTTCGCCCGTGGGCCCCGTGATGGTGAGGTGCAGTTCCGTCGCGGGCTCGCCTTCCAGTGTGTCCAGCAGGTCCGCCACGTCCTTCAGCACCGTGGTGACGAGCTCCAGTTCGTGGAAGTCATCTGCTCGCCTCCTGAAGACGGCGAGGAAGATGTTGAGCTTGGCGGGCGCCTGGATCGTGTAAACCATGCCTCCACGGTAGCGCATCGCTCCGATAGGCTGAGGGGATGGTTCTGTTCTTCCGAACGCTCTGGAAAGGTCTCACCCTGTGGTTCCGTCCGCCCCTGGAGCCGCTGGGGACCTCGATCCTGGCCTTCCGGGTGTGGCCCAATGACCTGGATGTGAATGTCCACATGAACAATGGGCGCTTCTTGAGCGTCATGGACCTGGGTCGCTTCGATCTTTCCTTTCGTACCAGGCTGGGCCGGGCCATGCTGCGGAACCGCTGGACGCCGCTGGTGGGGGGCATTTCCATCCGCTACCGCCGCAGCCTGGATCCCTTTGAGCGCTACGAGCTGCACACCCGGCTCTTGGGCTGGGATGCCAAGTGGGTCTACCTGGAACAGCGCTTCCTGAAGCGCGGTGGGGAGTTGGCCGCCGAAGGGGTGGTGCGGGCCCTCTTCCGGGGAAAGGGCGGCAACGTTCCCGTGGCTGAAGTGCTCAGCCAGATGGGCTACGAAGGGCCCCAACCGGAGCTTCCAGAGGCCATTCGTCGTTGGGCCGAGGGCTGATCGCCGACAGCCTGTCCTACAGCCCGTCTTCGAGCTCGAATTCGGCGTCGGGTATCGACAGGATTTCCGGGCCGTTCTTGGTGATGGCGATGTCGTGCTCGAACTGGGCGGAGAGGCCACCATCCTTGGTCCGCACGGTCCAACCATCGGCTTCCACCAGACACTTGTGGCTGCCCGTGTTCAGGATGGGCTCGATGGTGATGACCATGCCCGGCTCCATGCGGAACCCGGTGCCTGGTTTCTGCTCCGCGTACACCACCTGGGGATCCTCGTGCAGATCCCGACCCAGGCCGTGGCCGATGTACTCGCGCACGATGGAATAGCCGCGTTCCTCGGCGAAGGTCTGCACGGCGGTGGCCATGTCGCCCAGGCGCATCCCGGGCCGGCAGAATTCGATGCCCTTGAACATCGCCAGCTGGGCGGTCTGGATGAGCATCCGGGCCGCGTCTGAAATCGTCCCCACCCCCACGCTGAGGCAGGTGTCGCCATGGTAGCCGTCCAGCTTGGCCCCGCAGTCGATGGCAATGATGTCACCCCCCTGGAGGACGTATTTGGAGGGGATACCATGCACCACCTTGTCGTTCACCGAGGTGCACAGGGTGCCGGGGAAGCCGTGATAGCCCTTGAAGCTGGGGGTGGCGCCCTGCTGGCGGATGTAGGTCTCGGCGATCCGGTCCAGCTCCAGCAGACTGACGCCGGGCCGGGCGGACCGGGCGGCGAGGCGCAGGGCGTTGGCGGCCACCCGGCCGGCTTCGCGCAGTTTGTCGATTTCTTTGCGGCTCTTGTAGAGAATCTGTTCGCGGACCAGGACCATGCCCTCCCTTGGTTTTCAGTCTAACGGGTAGAATGTCAACATGACGCGCCCTTCGACGATCCCGGTGATGACAATCTTTCTGGCAGGCGGCCTGACCGGCTGCCAGGGTGTGCCTTCGAGGCCCGCTGCGGTGCCCCCAGACGCCAAGTGGGGCGGTGAGGGCAAGCGGGGCGTATTCCTCAAAGTGGGGAGCCACCAGGGCACCCTGTGGCAGCTGGAGGTGTGGGATCGCCAGGGTCAGGTCCTCAAAGCGGGCTCCTTCCGTTTGCGCGGCTTCGCCAAGGCCCGGATCGTTCCCGACGAAGTGTTGGCCTGGGAGAACGGCGCCCTGCACCTGAAGGACGGCACCTGGCTGGTGCCAGAAGGACCGATGGCGCCCTGATGGCTTACACCAGGGAGGAGAAGGACTGGCTGGAGCGCGAATGGGCCTTCCGGGCCTGGGGCCGCGCCGGTCTGCTCAGCACCGACGATTACCGCCAGGTCCTGGCCTGGGAGGCGGAAGGAGTGGCCATGGACCTGGTGGTCTCGGCCCTCAATGCTTTCTTCGACCGCCGGGAGAAGCGTGAGAAACCGCGCACCTTCGTGGCCCTCAAGCACCTGGACCGGGATGTGGCCAAGGCCGTCAAATTGCGCGGGGCCATCTTGCGGGCCGGCCCCGGGCTGGACCCAGGCCGCGATTGGGCCCAGGTGAAGGTGCCCTTGCACGATGACCCCGCCGCCAAGGCCGCCTTCGAGGCCTGGCAACGTCTCCAGGCCGCAGCCCCCTCGCCGGAATCCGCGGGGTATCTGGCCCATCACGATCAGGAACGGGAGGCCCGCGCCACCCTCCTGGTGCTGGCCGAGGCTGCGCTGGGCCCGAACGCCGAGCCGCTGCGGGCCGAGCTTCGCCAGCGACTAGAAGCCGCCGAAATGAAAGAAGGGAGCCTCGTGTGGAAGCGGGCCTGGTCCCACCACTGGGCCCGCCTCGTGGCTGCCGCCTGGGCCCTGCCCACGGAGGGGGCGTGATGGCGAATCTCGGGAAAAGGAATTCACCGCCAAGGCGCCAAGTGCGCCAAGAAAATCAGTCTCGGCGTTTTTTCTTGGCGTGTTGGCGCCTTGGCGGTGCGTTTTTTCTTCTTCGTGGGGCAATCCTCCATGGTTGTTGATTCCCGTTGGCAGCAGGAGCTGGAAACCCCCACAGAGGCCTTCTTCAGGGCCTTCGCGGATCGCGTGGCGGCGGCCGACGGGGTGCGCGACGCGGTGCGCGAGGCGGTGAAGGCCCTCGTGCCGCGCATCGACTGGGAGGCCTACCAGCCCCATGTCCCCCATGGAATTCTTGGCCTGCGGGCGGTCCTGCGACTGCGGCCGCTGCTGCAGGAGCAGAGCTTTCTTCGGGCCCTGGCCATCCAGCTGCACATGGCCGCGCACGAGGGGCGGCGCTCCGCTGCGGCCCTGTCCCAGGTGGCGGAAGCCAAGGGCAGTGGAACCTGGCGGAACCTGGAAGCCTTCATCCAGTCCCGGCGGCCCGCCCTGGCCTATGCCGAGGCCCAGGGCTTCGAACCGCCGGAGGCCGGGGATTTCCAGCGCCTCGGTCAGCTCACCGAATTGGACATGGCCAACATCGGCCACAAGGCTGTGGTGGCTGACCACCTGGGGGACCTGCACGACCGCCTGGATCACCCGAAAGCCACCGGCCGGCGGCTGTTCGGCCTGGCGGCCTGGGTGGCCGCCTCCCCGGAGGATACCTTCTGGGCCCGCCGCGCCGCCAAACGCCTGGGGGCAACCGCGGTGGGGGTGTCCTGGAACCCGCCGTCCATGGCTGCCGCCGCGCTGGAGCCCCAGGTGCGCGAGTTCTGTGACCTGGGTCTGGTGGCCGTGCTGGACCAGTTCACCGAGCGCATGAAGGCCGGGCAGGGGGCCGGGGACACGCTGGCGGCGCTGGTCTTGGCGGCCTCCGAAAAACAGCTGGATGCCCGCCGCGATCTGGAGGGCAAGACCGCCTGGACCTTCGTCTACCTGGCCACCCTCGCCCGCACCCGCCCCACGGATCCCCGCATCTGGTGCCAAGCGGCTGCTCTGGTGAACCTCTTTCCCACGGACGAACCCGAGGATCGGGTGCGCCCCCTTTCCATGGCAGTGCCGGATCCTGAAGCACTGAGGAATGCGGTGTTGGACCTGGAGCCCGCCCTGGCCATGGGCCACGCCGATGGCCTGGCGCGGGCCGGACGCGGCGAAGAAACTCTGGCCGCCCTGGCCGAGGCCGCCACCCAAAACGATCCGACCTTCAACCACGCCCACCACTTCTTCTGCGTCGCCGCCGCTGCGGACTTGCTGCCCCACCTGCCATCCTTCGCCCAAGAGGCGATGCTCACGGCCCTGGCCAAGAGCCTCGCCAACAGCCAGGGCAGCGGGGACCTAGGGCGGCTGGCGGACCGGGCGCTGTCTGCTAAGGTGCAACAATGAGTCACGCCTTCGCCTTCCTCCGCGCCGTCAATGTCGGCGGTCACACGGTCACCATGGCTCAGCTGAAGGAGCTGTTCGAGGGCGTGGGGCTGCAGAACGTGGAGACTTTCATCGCCAGCGGAAATGTCATCTTTGACCGCACTGATGAGCAGGAACCGGCCCTTCAGCGCAGGATTGCAAGCCATCTACACGAGGCCCTAGGCTACGAAGTGGTGCCCTTTCTTCGGACGGAACGGGAACTGGTGGCCCTGGTGGCGGCGTGTCCCTTCAGACCGGATGAAATCGCTTCGGCCCAGGCCCTGAACGTGGCCTTCCTGCAGGCGCCCCTGTCGGCGGAAGGCGAGGCCCGGCTCCAGACCCTGGAATCAGAGGTGGATGCGTTTCGTGTCGTCGGCCGCGACGTCTGGTGGCTTTGCAGCGTGAAGCAGAGCGAGTCCACCTTCTCCAACGCCGTCTTCGAAAAGACCCTGAAAGTCAAATCCACCTTTCGCGGGTTCAACACCCTGAAACGGCTGGCGGCAAAGTGCGGGAAATCCTGACCTGCCCTCACGCTGCCATGGAACAATCTCGGATCCAATCCGAGGTCAGGCATGGGCAAGAATAGGCTGTAGGCCTTCAGCGACGGTGTGATGGCCATCGTCATAACGATCATGGTGCTGGAGCTCAAGGTGCCCCGTGGGGACTCCTTCGGGGCTCTGGCCACGCTGCTTCCGACCTTCGTGAGCTACGCGCTGAGCTTCATCTACCTGGCCATCTACGGGAACAACCACCATCACATGCTGCAGGCGACCAGCAAGGTGAACGGGCCCATCCTGTATTCCTTCGGCAACCGCAGGGTGGGGTTCGGCCTCTACTGGGTCGTCGCCATGGTGTGGTTGGTGCCTGACCGTCGCATTGAAAAGGTGATCAGCGAATAACCCGGTAATTGGGCATCACCTGGCCCTTGGCCCACTCGAAGATGAGGCTGGTCTCGATGTGGGCCACCTCGGAGCGGGTGGTGAAGGCGTCCAGGGCCAGGTCGCGGAGATGATGGGCGTCCCGCACGGCCACGTGCACCTGGAAATCGTGGGTGCCGGCCACATGGAAGACCGCCAGCACCTCGGGCAGGCCCATGGCGTGCTTCCAGAAGGCCTTCACCTTGGCCCGGCTGTGCTGGCGGAGTTGCACGGCGATGAGGGCCTGGAGCCCCACGCCGAGGGCCTCGGGATCCACCTCGGCGTGGGCCCCGTTCAGCACCCTCTCGGCTCGCAGCCGCTGCACGCGGGCCAGGCAGGAGGAGGGCGCCAAACCCACGGCGGCGGCCAATTCTTTGTTGGATAGCCGAGCATCCTTCTGAAGAAGCTCGATCATGACGCAGTCAATTCTGTCCAGTTCCATATTAGACATTGTTTCACGAAATAAATTCGGGATGTCGCCGAATTTGTTGAACCTACATTGATAGATAGGAGATTGCCCATGACCCGTCCACTCACGTCGATGTCACTGGAAACCCAGGCTGTGCACGCCGGGCGGGAAGTCCTCCACGAACAGGGCATCCACGCCCTGCCCATTGACCTGAGCAGCACCTATCCCCTGCATGACCTGGAGGAGGGCGGCCGCAGCCTGGAAGCCATGGCCATGGGTGGCCTGCCCATCGGCAGCCCGGTCTATTCACGCCTCTACAACCCCACGGTGGCCCGCTACGAGCAGGCGCTGGCCCAGCTGGAGGGTGCCGAGGAGGCCGTGGCCTTCGGGTCCGGCATGGCCGCCGTCACGAGCTGCCTCATGGCCGCCAAGCAGCGTGGCAACCACGTGGTGGCCGTGCGCCCCATCTACGGGGGCACCGACCACCTGCTGGCCTCCGGGCTGCTGGGCCTGGAAGTGACTTGGGCCGAGGCCGATGGCATCGCCGCGGCGATCCGCCCCGACACGGCCATGGTCCTCGTCGAGACCCCCGCCAACCCGACCCTGGCCTTGCTGGATCTGGAGGACGTCGTGCGTCAGGCCGGCCAGGTGCCCGTGCTGGTGGACAACACCTTCGCCACACCCATCCTGCAGAACCCCATTAAGCACGGGGCGATCCTGGTCCTCCACAGCGCCACGAAGTTCCTGGGCGGGCACGGCGACGTGCTGGCCGGCATCGTGGCGACCAACAACGACTGGGCCACGGAGCTCCGCAAGGTCCGCGTCATCACCGGCAATGTCCTGCATCCGCTGGCGGCCTACCTGCTGCACCGCGGCCTGCCCACGCTCCCCTTGCGCGTGCGTGCGCAGCAGGAGGGCGCCAAGGTCCTCGCCGAGCGGCTGGCCCAGCATCCCGCCGTGTCCATGGTCCACTACCCCGGTCTCGCGGGAGCCGATCCCAAGGGCCTGCTGGGTCGGCAGATGAAGGGTCCCGGCTCGCTTATGGCCTTCGAGTTGAAGGGCGGTTTCGAAGCCGCCGTCACGGTGATGTCCGAAGTGAAGCTGATGACGCCGGCGGTGTCCCTGGGCAGCGTGGACACCCTGATCCAGCATCCCGCCGCCCTGACCCACCGCGTGGTGAATGCCGAGGCCCGGGAACACAGCGGGGTTTCCCAGTCGCTCATGCGGCTGTCCGTGGGCCTCGAGAGCCCCGAGGATCTCTGGGCCGATCTGGAGCAGGCCCTGGTCAAGGCCATGGCCCAGACCGCCAGCCCGGTCTGACAGCCGTCGTTCGGAACCACGAGGAATTCTCACCGTTCATCACCGTCCATCACTGGCGAAAAAGCTTTCAACCGGTGATAAACGGTGATAAACGGTGATGAACGGTGATGAGGCAATGGGCGCCCGTGGCTGCCGGGATGTCTGGGATCACCGACCAAGCCCCCCACGCCTCAAACCCGTGAACCGAGGTGCATCCCGAGGTCAGCCTTGCGGCTGTCCTTTGTGTCCCCTATCCGCCCCCCAACGACGCCATAAAAGTTCCGAACCGCCGGCGGGATGCACACAATTCGCCGGGGCCGGGGGGTTCCATTGGCGGGCCATTGGGGGAGGCCCCAAGGTGATCCCCTCCAAGAGCCGCCGGACTTCCACAGCAAGGGCCGGAAGGGCGGGCCGCTGCCAACTGGGTATTCCGATTCGGGTGTAAGGACCCTAGGCTGAGGCATGTCTCTTGTTCCACTGCCCCTCTCCTCCAAGGTCACGGTCCTCCGGGGTCTGGGACCGGCGCGGGCGGCGGCGCTGCAAGATGCGGGCATCGAGAGCCTGCGGGATCTCCTATGGAGCCTGCCGTACCGCTACGTGGATCGCGGCAGCCTGCGCTCCCTCGGTAGTCTCGAGATGCGGGGCTTCGAGGAGGCCCAGGACGCCAGCATCGTCACGGTCCTGGGCACCATCCAGGATTTGCGGCAAAGCACCACTCGGGTCCAGCACATGGCCCTCACGGAGGTTCTGCTGACGGATGGCACGGGCACCCTGCGGCTGCTCTGGTTCAACCAGCCCTACCTGGGGCGCAGCCTGAAGGTGGGGGACCGGCTGCTGGTGTTCGGGCCGCTGTCCGCGGGTCGGCACGGACTCGAAATGCGCGGGCCGCAGTTCGAGGTCATGGAGCGGACGGGCGACATCGGGTGGGTCCGGCGCTTCCTGCCCCTCTACCGCCGACTGGGGCCGCTTCCGGGGCGGGCCCGACAGAAACTCGTGGTGGAGGGGTTGGCGCGGGTCCATCTGGCGGAAGACTGGCTGCCCCTCGATCTGTCGAGGGACCTGCCCGACACCCTGACGGCCCTGCGCCTGCTGCACAACCCCCCGGATGAGAGTGAGGCCCGGGAGCTGGAAGCGGGCACCACACCGGCCCATCGCCGCCTGGCTTCGGAGGAACTCTTCGCCTTTGCCCTGGGCGTGGCCCTCCGCCGGGCGGGGCGCATGCAGCGGAAGGGCCTAGTGGTAACGACCTCTCCGGCCTTGCGGGAACGCCTCAGGTCCTTCCTTCCCTTTTCCCTGACGGGAGCCCAGCGCCGATCCTTCAAGGAAATAGTGGACGACCTCACCTCGGGCCGGGTCATGAACCGTCTGCTTCAGGGCGACGTGGGCAGCGGCAAGACATTGGTGGCCCTGCTGGCTCTGGCGATGGTCGCCGAAACGGGCGGGCAGGGGGCCCTGCTGGTGCCCACGGAAGTGCTGGCCCGCCAGCACGCGGCCAGTTTCCTGCGCTA
>JANYAS010000123.1 GCA_025361205.1 Holophagaceae bacterium | reverse complement strand
GCTACGGGCTCGAAGGTGCCGTCGGGCAGCTTGACCGAAGCCTGGATGCTCATGGGCTCGGTGATGCGGTCTTTCGAGGCCAGAGCGCGGCGCACCTGGTCGCGGATGGCCTCGCCGCCTTCACAGATGAAGTAGACGTCTCCTTCTGGACGTTTCAGGAAAGTGGCCTGGAAGGACTTGAAGACCAGGGAGACCCCGCCACCGGAACGCTTGATCTGGTCCATGGCCAGCAGGCCGCCCGCGCAGTCGGCACCGATGGCCAGCGCACCGAAGTACATCGAGCCGAGGTGGTTGCGGGTCCAGCGGCGGAGTGGGACGTGGACCACGCAGCGGGACTCGGATAGCTCCACCACGCTTGGGTGGACCGAGGCCAGGAGGGGAATCTTCAGCCAGCCAAAGAGGCGCATGCCGAAGGTCTGTTTAAAGCGATCGAAGGATGGACTCATTCGTTGGAGTTCCCGATCTGGTTCACGTCCAGCAGGCCTTCCGGGGGATCCAGGTCCAGGCGGCGGTTCGGCAGGTCCACGACCCACCAGGCCTTGATGTAGGGGATGTCCAGGCGGCCCGTCCGGCCGGGCCGCAGGTCGCTCATCACCACCATGTCGTAGCCAGCTGGGCCGGGTTCAAGGCGGAGCACCTCGCCCACCTTCCGGTCGGCCACGAAGACCTCACAACCGATCCACTGATGGCGGAAGGTTTCCCCTTCACCGAGGGTGGCCGCGGCTTCAGGCATCCAGAGCGCCCAGCCCTTGAGGGGTTCCGCCGTGGTGCGGTCGGGCACGTCCGCCAGGGCCAGGCAGGGACGCTCCTGGTGCCAGCGGAAGGCGCGGAGGCACACGCGACGCGCGGGGGGCTGGGCCTCGGCCTGTTCCAGATTCTGCTGAGGCGGCGCTAGCACGAGCCCCTGCACGCCTTCCAGCCGACCCGGCTCGTCCATGAGGGAATGGAACAGGAATTCGCCCTTGAGCCCTTGGATCTTCGCGAGATGACCGGCAAGCAGCATTTCAGGCCTCCCGTTCATCCTCGTCGTACAGTTCTACGTCCACGGCCAGACCGGCCTTCTCGCCAGCGACCTTGCAGAGGGTGCGGAGCGCCGAGATCATGCGCCCGTGCTTGCCGATGATGCGGCCGCGGTCCCGGGGATCGGCGAAGACCAGCACATCGCGCTTCCGGCCCTCGCCGGTGACCTCGACCCGGAAGGTGTCCGGGTGATCCAGCAGCGGAGTCAGCACATCACGCAGGAAGGCTTCGAGATTCATGGTCGCTCCGGGGGAGAACAAAGAAAGCCGGACCATCGGCCCGGCTTTCTTGTGTTAGAAACGGGCTATAGAATCTGGTTTTTCTTGAACAAGTCGAGCACGGTCTTGGAGGGCTGGGCGCCCTTCTGGAGCCAGAGCTTGGCCTTTTCGACGTCGATGCGAACCGCTTCGCCGGATCCGGCGATCGGGTTCACAAAACCCAGCACTTCCAGGGCCTGGCCAGTGGGGATGCGGTCGTTCTCGGAGACGACGATGTGGTAGAACGGGCGCTTCTTGGCACCATTGCGAGCTAGTCGGATCGAAAGCATGGGCACTCCCTGAGCAGGAGAGTGTATCGCGGAATTCCCCATGTCCCAAGCGTAAATTCGGGCGCATGCCAACGCCCGGCGGCGCCGTGGGGTTTTGTTTGGAGCCCCCGGACAGCATGAGGCTGCATGGGGCGGGTCCCCCGACCCAAGCAGCGGGGGCCCGGGGGGACGTAGCGAGCAGAGCGAGCAGGCGGTCCCCGCAGACAGCATCAGGGATCGAAGGACGCTGGCGGGAAGCTCCCTTCCAGCACGGCCCGACGCTCGCGAAGGTTCCGGCGGAGCATCGGCCAACGGGGATGTTTCCGGACCCGTTCCAGGAAGGGAGCGGTCTCGTACCAGGTGGCGCAACTGAAGCCCTGGACGAAGGCGCGAGTGGCGCAGTCCACTCCGCGTTCCGGGTCGCCCAGGAGCGAGTAGGCCTCGGCCTCCTTGAAGGTCCACTCGCCGTCGGGGATGCGCAACTTGCCACGGATCTCGTCAATGTCGCGGAGTTCCCTCAGCCCCTCCTCGGGCCTGCCCTCCAGGTAGGCGCAGTAGACCCGGCAGAGATCTCGGAAGGGGGTGGGCCCCATTTCCGGGTCACTCCCTGCCTTCAGAAACGTCAGCGCCTCCCCTGGGCGGCCCTGGAGCAGGGCAAAATAGCCCTGGTAGAAGAGGATGCTCGCATCCTGCCGGAAGGATCCGGCTCGGGCAAGTTCCCGTCCAAAGGCTTTCTGATCGCCTAGGTAGAGGTAGGTGGTTTCGGCGAACCAGGCGGAGGGTGAGGCCAGCGGACCCAGCAAGCTCTCCCGCCGGGCCAGGGCCTTGCGGGCGACTTCCAGCAGGCCAGAAGTCCGGCCGGCGTAGGCGATCCCGAGATACAAATCCGGGCTGCTGGGCCGCAGGCGGACCGCTTCCTTGAGGGTTCGCAGGGCCAGGCTCTGGTTGCCGGTATCCGTCAGCATCATCGACCACAGGAAGGTCGCGCGCGGATAGCCCGGGACAAGCCCGACGGCCTTCTGAAAGGCTCGGTGAGTGCGGGAATTCAAGCCGATGCCCGCCTGATCGGGGCTCACCCAGAGGCTGCGGTAGAGATGGTCCCCCAGGGTGGTCCAGGCTGCGGCACAGTCAGGTTCAGCCTCGGCCAGTTGCTGGGAGGCGGCCACGTGTTCAGCTGCGGTCCGATCATCCCGGATGGAAAGGCCCTCCAGTAGCTGCCAGAAATGTCCAGGCGTCCGGGGAATCAGCTCATCCAGCTGTCGATGCGCGGTGGGGAAAGGCCAGTGCTGGATGACATGCTCCAGGGTCTTCCTGGGTTCCCGGCTGGGGGCGACGTCCTGGAGCCATGGCCGATCGGCGAGAAGGCCGGCAACGGTGTTCCAGTCCAGGGTCAAAGACAGGCGGTCACCGTCCCTTCCGCCCCGGAGTTGGAGCAGTCTCGTGTGGGGCGGCAGACGCCGCAGATCGGCCAGGGATGGGAGGGCGGTGGCGTGGGTGACGGTGGCCCCTGCCAGGACTTCGAGGCAGTCCGACAGCAGGGTCTCCAGGCCGGGACCGACCTCCTTCCCTTGGCTTTCAAGGGAGGGGGCCAGGATCAGCACCCGGTCCGCGGCGGGGGGTTTCCTGAGCACCAGGCCCAGTGTCCCCAGGCCCAGCATCGCCACGCCCAGGATCACCCAGATCTGGCGGCGGAGGGGGACATGGGGGGAGGGGACCGTCATGGGGTCGGTCTAGAAGGGCAGGTTGGGCCCGCCGCCCATTTTGGCCATGCGTTGCATGCGCGCCATGAACTTCGGATCGTTCATCTGGCTCATCATCTTTTTCGTCTCCACGAACTGCTTGAGCAACTGGTTGATCTCGCTGACGGGGCGACCGCAGCCCGCGGCAATGCGGCGCTTACGCTTGCCGTCCAGCAAGTTGTGGTTGGCCCGTTCCTTGGGCGTCATGGAATTGATGATCGCCTCCAGGTGTTTGACCCGCTTGTCCGTGGCGGCACTGGCCATCTGGTCCTTCATCTCCTTGGTGACGCCGGGCAGCATGCCCATGATCTTGCTCATGGAGCCCAGCTTCTGCACCTGCTGGAACTGCTTGCGCATGTCCTCGAGCGTGAACTGGTTCTTGGCCAGGCGCCTGGCCATGACCTCAGCTTCCTTCTCGTCGATCTTGTCCTTGGCATGCTCGATGAGGCTCAGGACGTCGCCCATGCCGAGGATGCGCTGGGCCATGCGGTCCGGGTGGAAGCGCTGGAAGTCCTCCAGCTTTTCCCCCTCGCCCACAAACTTCAGGGGCTGGCCCGTGGCCTGCTTGATGCTGAAGGCCGCGCCGCCGCGGGTATCGCCATCGGTCTTGGTGAGCACCACGCCGGTGATCCCCAGCTTCTCGTGAAAGGCCGTGGCGCTGCGCACCGCGTCCTGGCCCGTCATGGCGTCCGCCACGAAGAGGATCTCGTCGGGATGCGTGGCCGTCTTGATCCGGGCCAGTTCGTCCATGAGTCCTTCGTCCAGGTGCAGGCGGCCGGCGGTGTCCAGCACCACCACGTCCCAGCCCTTCAGGCGGGCCTCAGCCACCGCGGCGGCACAGATGGCCACGGGATCCATCTCCTCCGTGTGGAAGGAGGGCACGCCGGCATCCCGGGCCACGATGTGCAGCTGTTCGATGGCCGCCGGCCGGTAGACATCTGCCGGGACGAGCAGGGGCGACCGCCCCAGCTTCTTCAGGAACAGCGCCAGCTTGCCGCAGGTGGTGGTCTTGCCGGCGCCCTGGAGGCCTACCATCATCACTACCGTGGGTGGTTTCGAGGCGAAGGCGATGGGGTATTCGGGGGCCTGACCGCCCATGATGTCCACCAGCTCACGGTGGACAATATCGATGAAGGCCTGGGCGGGATTGAGCCCCTGCATGACGTCCAGGCCCAGCGCCTTTTCCTTTACCCTTTGGAGAAAGGTGCGGGCCACGCTCACATGGACGTCGGCCTCCAGCAGGGCCATGCGCACTTCGCGAAGCACGGCTTCCAGGTTGGCTTCCGTCAGCTTCGACTGGCCCCGGAGGGACTTCATGGCCTGGCTGAGCTTCTGGGTGAGGCTATCGAACATGGGACCCCGGCGTGGACCAAATGCCCATTGTACCGGGCGGTAGGGGCATTTCCCTGCAGGGAAGGGGAACCTGGGGCATAATCTTGACCAATGGAGTCAGGATTATGCCCAATCATCTGGCCGATAGCCTCAGTCCCTACCTCCTGCAGCACGCCCACAACCCCGTGGATTGGCACCCCTGGGGCGAGGAGGCCCTGGCCAAAGCCAAGGCCGAGCAGAAGCCCATCTTCCTCAGCATTGGCTACAGCGCCTGCCACTGGTGCCACGTGATGGAGCGGGAGAGCTTCGAAAATCCTGCGGTGGCTGACGTGATGAACACCCACTTCGTGAACATCAAGGTGGACCGCGAGGAGCGGCCGGATCTTGACGACCTCTACATGGATGCGGTGCAGACGCTCACCGGCCGCGGCGGCTGGCCCATGAGCGTGTGGCTCACGCCGGATCTGGAGCCCTTCTACGGCGGCACCTATTTCCCGCCCGAGCCCCGGGGCGGGATGCCCGGCTTCATTCCCCTGCTCACCCGCCTCGCGGAAGTGTGGCAGCAGGACCGGGCTGGCGTGATCGGGCAGGCGGGTCGTCTCGCCGGGGAGTTGCAACGCCAGGCCGCAGTGGAAGCTGGCACTGAACTACCGGATGAAACCCTGTTCGACTCGGCCCTGGCGCAGCTCCGGCAGGGTTTCGATGGGCGGTGGGGCGGGTTCGGCCCCGCCCCGAAATTCCCCCAGCACATGGCCGTGGAGCTGATTCTCGCGCGGGGTTCAGCCGCAGATCGGGCCATGGCCCTCCGTACCCTGGACGCCATGTGGGAAGGGGGCATGTACGACCATCTGGGCGGCGGCTTTGCCCGCTACAGCGTGGACGCCCAGTGGCTGGTGCCCCACTTCGAGAAGATGCTCTACGACAATGCCCAGCTCGCCTGCTGCTACCTGACGGCCTTCCAGACCACAGGCGAGGAGCGGTACGGCCAGGTGGCCCGGGAGACTCTCGATTACCTCCTACGGGACCTGCGGGACCCCAGCGGCGGCTTCCACTCCAGCGAGGACGCCGATAGCGAGGGTGAGGAAGGAAGGTTCTACGTCTTCAACCCAGCCCAGGTGCGCGAGGCCTTGGGAGCCGAAGATGGCGCCCGGTTCTGCGCGGCCTACGGCATCACCGAGGGCGGGAATTTCGAGCACGGCCGCAGCGTGGTCCACCACTTCTCGTGCCCCGAGGGCGCGCGCCTGCCCGAGGGTGACGACCAGGCCCTCCGCGAGACCCTGCGGCTCTGGCGGGATCGCCGGGTGCGCCCCGGCAAGGACGACAAGGTGTTGGCCGCCTGGGATGGGCTGGCGTTGTCGGCCTTTGCCAGGGGCTTCCAGTTACTCGAGGACCCGCGCTATCTGCAGGCGGCGCAGGAATGTGCCGCTTTTCTGCGGCGGGAGCTCTGGAGGGACGGGCGCCTATTTCGCGTCTGGCGACAGGGCCAGGCCCACACGCCGGGCTTCCTGGAAGACAGCGCGGCGGTGGTGGAGGGACTGGTGGATCTCTACGAGGCAGGGTTCGATTCCGCCTGGCTCCGCTGGGCGGAGACGCTGGCAGAGGGCCTGCTGGCCCGCTTTCAGGACGTCGCTGATGGTGGCTTTTTCAGTACCGAAGCCAATCAGGCGGACCTGCTCTTCCGCCAGAAACCGGGCTTCGATAACGCTCTTCCCGCTGGCAACACGCTGGCCGCGCGGGCCCTCCTGCGCTTATCGCGGCACCTCCAGCGGGAAGATTTCCGCCTGGCCGCGGAGGGCACCCTTAGGTGCTTCGGACCTTGGATGGCGCGCGCCCCCCGGGCTTTCCTGGGCTTATTGGGGGTCCTCGATCTGGCCCTACGAGAGACCGTGGATGTGGCCATTTCGGGTGACCCAGGCGACCCTGGCGTGAAGGAGCTGCTCAGCGAGGTGCACCGGCGCTTCCTGCCAGGACGAGTGCTGTCCGTTTCTCCCGATCAGCTGCTACCGCTCCACGAAGGACGCGGCGGGCCGTCCGGCCGACCCCTGGCCTTCGTCTGCCGGGGTCAGACCTGCGCCGCACCCGTGGGCACGGCCGCTGAGCTGGCGGGGCTTCTCCACATGTGATCCGGTCGTTTCGACGGCGGGGCTACACTAGCGCCCAGCGCGAGCCTCGGTGGTCCAAAAACCCAGAGGGTGCTGGATCCATACGGGCGCCGGGCGAAGGGGGCAGCCATGAAGACCTTCGGGTTCAAGATTGATCCATTGACCGGGGAAGACTATTACGAGGTCTACATCCGGGGCCGCCAGTTGCTGAATGATCCGCACCTGAACAAGGCGTCAGCCTTCACCAAGGAAGAGCGGCTGAGCCTGGGCTTGGATGGCTTGCTCCGCCCCGGGATCTCGACGTTGGAATCTCAGCTGGACCGAGTCTATGAGGCCTTCCTGCGGAAGCCCGATGATCTCGAGCGCTACATCTACCTGTCCGGGCTCCTGGACCGCAGCGAACCGCTGTTCTACCAGCTTCTGGTGGAGCACCTCGAAGAGATGTTGCCCATCATCTACACCCCCACCGTGGGCCAAGCCTGTCTCCAGATGAGCCACATCCAACGGCGCTACCGAGGCGTCTATATCACTCCGCAGAATATCGCGAACATCGATCAGATCTTCCAGGGCCTCTCCCAGCCGCAGGTGAGCCTCATCGTGGTGACCGATGGTGAGCGCATCCTGGGCCTGGGCGACCTGGGCTCGGATGGCATGGGCATCCCGGTGGGCAAGGTAAGCCTCTATGTCGCGGCGGGCGGCGTGCATCCCGCCGTATGCCTGCCCATGTGCCTGGATGTGGGCACCAACAACCCGCGCCTGCTGGAGGATCCCATCTATCTGGGCATCCGCAAGCCCCGCCTGCGCGGCGCGGACTATGAGGACCTGATCGAGAAATTCATCCTCGGCGTGAAGCGCAATTTCCCGGGCGCCCTCCTCCAATGGGAGGACTTCGCCAAACAGACCGCCTTCAAGAACCTTGATCGCTACCGCGAGCGCATCCTGTCCTTCAACGACGATATTCAGGGCACGGGCGCCACTTCCCTGGCGGCGCTGATGACCGCCATGCGGATCAAGCAAAGCCGCTTCCAGGATGAGCGCTACGTCATCGTGGGCATGGGCCAGGCCGGCACGGGCATTGCCATGAACATCCGCGCCATGCTGAAAGAGGAGGGGCTCTCCGACGAGGAAGCGCGCACGCGCATCTTTGCCGTGGACATGCAGGGTCTGCTGCTCGAAGGCGATCCCTTGCTGGACGGACCGCAGGTCCTGCTGACGCAGCGCCGGGCCGCGGTGGACGGGTGGCGTCTCGACAACCCCTCCCACATCGGGCTGGAGGATGTCATCCGCAACGCCCATCCCACCGTGCTGATTGGCGTCACGGCCCAGCCGGGGCTCTTCAGCGAAGCCATCCTGGCGGAAACGGCCAAGCATTCGGCGCGCCCCATCGTGATGGCGCTTTCGAATCCCACAAACCGGAGCGAGTGCACACCCGAGGCCGTTTGGATGGCCACAGACGGCAAGGGCCTCGTGGCCACGGGCAGCCCCTTCGCGCCCATGAACTGGAAGGGACGCACGCTCCAGGCCTCCCAGTGCAACAACATGTACATCTTCCCCGGCCTTGGTCTGGGAGCCCTGGTCTGCAAGGCCACCCGCGTGACGGATGGCATGTTCCTGGCGGGCAGCCGGGCCATCAGTGCTTTCGTGACTCCCGAGCAGGAAGCCAAGGGCCTGCTGCTGCCGGAGATGAAAGACATCCGCAAGGTCTCTGCTGCGGTGGCCAAGGCGGTCGGTATCGAGGCTCGCGACGCTGGTTTGGGCCGGTTGCTCGATGACGACAAACTGGGGGCCATCATCACCAGGGCCCAGTGGGAGCCGCAGTACGCTGCCTATCGTCCCGGGACGCTCCTGGTGGAGGGGGCGTGAATTGCCTCTTGAGGAAGGCGGGGCTTGACCTAGCTTAGTAAGCGGGAAGAGTTCCTCATTCCTCCCACGGGGCGACCGTTCACGCCAGCCCCTTCCGGCCAAAGATCCATTCGGCCGAGACCTCTGGGCACCCTTCGGGGTGCCCTTTCTTTGTCCGGGAGTTCCGTGCTGCGCACCTACCCCCGGGCCCCCGCGCCCTGATCCGGCAAAGCCGGGTCAGGGCTTCCTTCGATCGGCAATGGGGGATCTGGCTGGCTTCGATGAAACGATAAAGGCCCGGGGATGCCGGGCCTTTCAAAAGGGGTGGATCGGATTCAGGCGACGACGACGACGCGGCGGCTGTGGTGCACGACTTCGGCCTCCAGTTCGGCCTCAAGGGCCTGGACCTGGCGGAGGACGGCGAGGCTGCGTGGGGAGCCGCCCATTTGGCGCTCCAACTGGTTGAACACTTCGTGCAGCCGCTCGGCGGTGGTCCAGAAGGCCGGGTTGTGCTGTCGAACGGTGGTGTCCATGTGCATGGCGGCTCCGTGTGCTTCCTGGACATCATGATCGTCATTGCTCGTGGCCAAGGCCAGTGATGGGCATCACAAGAAATGTCATGGGTTACGACTTTTTTTGTCATGTTCTTCATGACAATCCGAGAAGTTCTTGAAAAACATGACCTTCAGGTCGCCCATGGGTCGATTCAGGTCCTGCCAGGAACGTGTACAGATTTTTGGGGAGCGAGCGACAGACTGCGGGTGGCCAGCAGATGGCCGATGGCCACGGCCGCCGCATCGGCGGCATCGGAGGCCAGTGGTTCCTGGAGGTTCAGGAGGGTCATCACCATTTTCCCCACTTGGTTCTTGTCCGCCCAGCCGTAGCCGCTGACGGCCTTCTTCACTTGCATGGGGTTGTAGTCGCCCACCGCGAGCCCGTGCAGGGCCGCCGTGAGGAGGATCCCGCCCCGGATCTGGCCCAGCTTCAGGGCCGTGGCGGCGTTCTTCTCCACGAAGGGGGATTCCACGGCCAGGAACCCGGGGGCATGGGCGGCAATGGCCTCGGCGAGGCGCAGGTGGATGCGGAGGGCCCGCTGGTCGAAGTCGGCGCCGCGGGGGTTGCGAATGACGCCCGCCTCGATCAAGGCCAGCCGAGAGCCGTAGCGTTCCACCACGGCCCACCCACAGGCAAGAGAACCCGGGTCCACGCCGAGGCAGCGCACGGCGGCTGTCGAGGCGACGATCACCGGCCCTTCCGCTTGCCGGAGCCGCGGACGGTTCCTTTCACTCGGCCCTTCGTGGGCCTCGCCCCTTCGGGGTCACGGGCTTCGCCCGCGGTGGCCCTCCGCTCCTGCTCCGGCCTAGGCGGCCTGGGGCTGGCCTCCCGGGTCTTCCCACCCGCCACCTGGGCCTTTTTCACCGGCCGCCCTTTGGGAACGGCCTCACGCCGAGGGCGGGCCTCCCCCGCCTTGGCTCGGCCCCGCCGGGGTTTTTCCAGATCACCCTCCTGCAGCTTTGCGGGCGCGGCGAGGGTAGGCACGAAGGCGGCCGCCTTGCCGTGGGCATCCTGGCCCTTGGCTTCCAGGAGCCAGGCGCTGGTGCGGCGGAGGTCTTCGTCCACGGCGGTGATCTCCACTTCCACCGCATCACCGATGGACAGCACTGCCGTGCCCCGCAGTCCGGTGGCCTTGGTGCGGTGCTCATCCACCCAGAAGTTCCCGCCCAGGGCCGCCAGGGGCACGCCCACCTCCACGAAGGGGGCATCCAGGATGATGAACAGGACCTTGGCGGAGAAGCCCTGGATGCGGCCCTTGAAGCGCTGGCCAATCCTGGATTTCATCACCAGGCAGGCCTTCCACTTTTCGTTTTCGCGCTCGGCCTCGGTGGCCTTCTGCTCAGCGTCGCTGGCGCCCTTGGCGAGCACCGCCAGGTGGCTGTGCAGGCCCTCGGGCAGGGGCTGGCCCCGCAGCACTTTGCGGAGCAGGCGGTGGACCAGCAGATCCGGGTAGCGCCGGATGGGGCTGGTGAAGTGCAGGTAGTCCTGAAGCGCCAGTCCCGAGTGCCCGATGTTGTCGACACTGTACTCGGCTCGCTTCAGGCTCCGCAGCAGCAGGGTGTTGATCATGGCTTCCAGCGGGCCGCCGCGGATCTTGTCGAGCATGGCATTCAGGTGCTGCGGGGTGGGCACCTCCTTGGGCTTGAGCAGCCCGAAGGTGCGGGCCACTTCGGCGAAGACCTCAAGCTTGAGCGCGTCGGGCTCGTCGTGGATGCGGTAGATGGAGGGGACCTTCTTCCGGGTGAAGAAGCGCGCCACCGTTTCGTTGGCCAGCAGCATGAATTCCTCGATCATGCGGTGGGCGCCGTGGCGGGGATACCGCCGGGCGTCCACAGGGCGGCCCTCCGCGTCGAAAATGAACTCGGCTTCCTCGGTGTCCAGGTTCAGGGCCCCGCGCTCCAGGCGGGCCTGGGTGAGGCGGCGGGAGAGCACCAGGGCCTCGTCCAGCAGGGCGCAGAGGTCTCCGCCCAGCTCGGCCCGCTTGGGGGCGGCCAGATCGAGACAGGCCTCCTTCACTTCGTCATAGGTGAGGCGCTTGGCGCTGCGAATGACGCTTTCGGATAGCCGCGTCTCCACCACTTGGAGATCGGGCGAAAGCGTCATCCAGGCGGTCATGGTGAGCCGGTCCACGCCTTCCCGGAGGCTGCAGAGGTCGCCGCTGAGGCGCTCCGGGATCATGGGGATGGCTTCGTCCGGGAAGTAGACGGACGTGCCCCTCAGACGGGCCTCTTCGTCCAGCGGCCCGCCCTCGGCCACGTAGTGGCTCACGTCGGCGATGTGCACACCCAAGAGCCAGCCCCCGCCTTCGGACTTAGGCAGGATCTCCAGGCTGATGGCGTCGTCGAAATCCTTGGCCGTGGGGGGATCCACCGTGCAAGTGAGTATCTGGCAGAGGTTCTCCCTCCCCTGAATCCACTCGGCAGGGATGCTAGTGGGGAAGGGCGCCAGTTCCTCCATGACGGCATCCGGAAAGACCGTGCGCAGGTTGAACAGGGCGGCGGTAAGCCGGTTCTCGATCTTGAGGTCGGTCTTCTTGCCGAGCCGGGCCACGACTGTGCCCCGCAGCTGCTTGGCATCGGTCTCCGCGTCGAGCTTTACGCTTACCAGCTCGCCATCCTCGGCCAGGTCGGTGGGTGGCACGGTGATGATCTGCGACAGGCGCGGTTCCAGGGGCACCACGCGCCAGCCCCAGGGCTGCTTCTGGAGGGTGCCGGGGAGGGGCACGTCGCCGCGCCCCTTGATCTCGATCACCCGGGCCTTGAGGCGGCCGTCCCAGCCTTCGCCGCACACTTCGGCTACCACGCGGTCGCCATGGATGGCGCCGTGCGTGTCCCGCCAGTCCACTAGGAGATCCGCGCCACGGACCTTCGGTACGCCAACCAGCCTCAGGAAGCCGCCGGTTCCTTCCGGATGGCCCAGAAAGGTGGCCTCGAAGCTTTCGAAGGGACGTAGTCCCGTGACCTGGGGTCGGGAGGACGGCGGGGATTCCCGCCGAACGGGCGGGCGCGCTGGAGCGCGGTTGGGGTTGCGAGGGGCGGAGCGACGGGCCATGCCTTCAGGGTAAGGCCCCGGGAGGGATTACACGGATTCGCATTCAAAAGAATAAAGAACACCACCAAGACACCAAGGACACCCAGAAAAGCGAAAGCCAATATCCATGTAGTTCTTGGTGCCCTTGGTGCCCTTGGTGCCTTGGTGGTGAAGTTGCTTTTTCTTTCGTCCTGGACGCTCGTTGGTATTAGGCCTGCTTTCCCTTTTTACCCTTCTTCACGGGCTTGGTCGCAGGGGCCGCAGCCCTGCCATGCACGATATCAAGCTGACGCTGGACCTTCTTGTTCTCGGGATCCAGGGCAGCTAGGCGGTACAGCCAGCGGGCCCGGCCGGCTTTGTCGCCCTGGGCTTCGAGGTAGGCGGGGGTGGAGACCACGGCCTCCACCCACTTGGTCTTTTCGCCCTTCCCGGCCTTGTAGTCAGCCACCTGATCGGCTTCGCCCTTGAGCTTGTCCTCCATCACCTTGACGAGGGGATCGTAGGCTCCGTTCTCGCGCTTGGTGACATCCAGGTAGGTCTGGAAGAAGCTGACCCACTTGGCGGAGTCGACGACTTCCTTCTCCACGCCAATGGCCAGATCCAGCTCCTGGCGCTCACCCGGATCAAGATTGGTCTTGGCCTTCAGCTCCTTGATGCGGGCGTCGTTCTCTTCCAGGACCTGCTTGGCCCGTGCGCCCGACTGGGTGTAATAGGTGACGGCCTGCGTGAAGGGTTCCTTCACCCCGGCGTAGCATTCGGTCGCCAGGGCCTTGGCGGACTTGGCGTAATCGAGAGCCTTCTCCCAGGCCCCAGCCGCGTCGGCGGCTTCAGTAGCCAGCCGGTGGGCCTCAGCCAAGTCCAGAAAGGCCCCGCAGCTCGACACCAGGGTCTGGTTGGTGGCCTTGTCGAAGGTCGGCTTGGTGGCGGGAAGCAGGGCCTCGGCCCGCTTCTGGGCCTCGGGGAAATGTAGCTCGGCCATCAGGCGTTCAACCGCTGGTCGCTCGGCTTTCACGCGCTCGCCCAGGGACTGGGCCGGCGCCTGGGCCACCAGAGCCGCGGGAACGAGGAGGAAGGGAAGGAAGGCGGATGTGCGCATCGATTCAACCGGATAGGAATAGGGAGAGATCCCTGGCGAGAATCCTCCATTCTCACGGGATCTTCTGGCGTTGGCTAGCCCCCGGTTCTTGCCGCGACGGTGAGAAGTCTAAATTGCGTCACCCCACCATTTCAGCCATACCCCGGATCTCAGCCTTAATTCGGTCCATTTCCTCCCGCTCGATCTTTCTCGCGGGGACGCCGCCCCATGTCTCCCCCGCCCCCACCCGGCTCCCTGGCAGGACCACGCTCTCGGGCAGGATGGTCGCGTCATCACCGATGATCACGTCGCCCATGACGCAGC
>JANYAS010000101.1 GCA_025361205.1 Holophagaceae bacterium | reverse complement strand
CTCCACGGCGTCCTTCGACTTGAGGATGGCGTTCTGGATGACCATATTCCCGGCGGTGCGGGCCGTGATGTCCATGCCTTCGAGGATGGGCACGCCGGAGCTGATGAGGGTGCCCAGGGTGCGGCAGAAGCGGGCCACGGCGACCTTGCGCAGCACATCGCCGATGATGGGGATCCTGAGCAGCAAGCCATCAATCTGGAGGTGCCCGGGGATGGTCTTGTAGTACTGGCGGAGGCCTACCACCACTAGGACGATGGCGATGACAATGAGCCAGCTGTAGTTGATAAGGGCATTCGAAATACCAATGCAGATCTGGGTGGGATAGGGCAGTGCGGCACCCAGACCCTCATACATGGCGGAGAAGACGGGAATCACCTTGAGCATGATGATGACCACCACGGCGATGGCGATGGTGATGACGGCGATGGGGTAGGTCATGGCCCCCTTCACCTTGGCGGTGAGCTTCACGGCCTTTTCGATGTAGACGGACAGGCGTTGGAGGATGATGTCCAGGATGCCGCCGCTTTCGCCGGCCCCCACCATGTTCACGAACAGGTCATTGAAGGCCTTGGGGTGCTTGGAGAGGGCCGTCTGCAGGGTGGAGCCCTTTTCCACGTCCTCGCGCACGGCCTCGATGATGCGCTGGAAGCCCTTGTGGTCCTGCTGGGCGCCCAGGATCTCCAGACACTGCACCAGGGGCAGGCCGGCGTCGATCATCACACTGAACTGGCGGGTGAAGATGGCCAGGGCCTTGGGGGGAACCTTGCCCAGGGAGCGACCCCCTTGGGCGGCCATGGCGCGGACGTTCAGGACCTCGATGCCGTTGCGCTTCAGGGCGGCGGCAGCGGCATCGCGGGAATCGGAGACCAGGACCCCTTCCTGGGTCTCCCCCATTCGGTTCTTGCCTTTCCATGCATAAGCGGGCATGCGGACCTCGGCGTAGGGCTGAAACGGTGGTGGCTTTAGGATAGGCAGGAAAGAGACATCAGGGAAGTCTTATGGCTTTGGCTCTATCTGGTCGTGAATCCAGACTTTCAATTCACCCGACAGTCCCAAGGCGCCTCCCGATCGAGCGGGGCGTCCTCGTATTGGTCAAGGTGTTCGTAGCGATACTCCACCGCAAAAGGGGTCATTTCTTGCAAGGCTTCCAGCGGCAAAGGCACGGGGCAGCCACGGGCGATGAGGAGATCCATCAATTCCAGCAGGTCGTGGGTTCGGCGGTAGGGGATGCCATGGAAGGTCAGCAATGCCTTAAGTCTCTTTTCTACGGCTTGCTGAAGGTGGAATCCGATAATCTCGTCTCCCAGTCGTGGGTTGGAGGCGAGTTCGCGGGCCGCCAGTTCATCCTGATCGGCCTTGGCCAGTAGGATGCGGACAGCCTCAATCCGCGCGTTCATAGACCACCTGCCCGTGCCGCGCTGCCTCGAAAAGGGCTGTGCCGGGCTGATCCTTCCAGGCCTCGAACTGCTCGGCATCCGCGACCAGCACATCCACAGGTATCCCGAGGGGGCGCAGGGTGGCCCGAAGGCGCACCATTTCGGCTCGACGGAATCTCAGGCCGGATTCAATCACCAGAAAGTCGAGGTCGGAATCCTCCCGGGCAGTACCCAACGCGTACGAGCCGAACAAGATCACCCGCTGCACCGCAGATTGCCCGGCCAATAGGCTGACCGCCTTCTGGATGGTGTCCCTGGAGATCATGGTTCTGCCTCAGGTGTACTTGATGTTGGGATTCCGCCCGCCCAGGGCCAGGCTGGCGGGTTGGGCGGGCGCGGCCCCTCGGCCTCCAGAGGCTCCCACGCCGACGCCGCGGTTGATGAGCTCCCGCAGTTCGTCGGTGTTGGAGGAGTATTCGAAGGCCTGCTCCTGGGTGACTTCCTTGCGGATCACCAGGTCGGACAGGCTCTGGTTGAAGGTCTGCATGCCGTACTTGGTCTGGCCGGCCTGCATGGTGCCGTAGATCTGGTGGATCTTGTCCTCGCGGATGAGGTTCCGGATAGCGGAGTTGGGGAGCATGATCTCCAGGGCCAGGGCGCGGCCCTTCCCGCTGGCCTTGGGGATGAGGCTCTGGCAGATGACCCCTTCCAGCACCAGGGAGAGCTGGGCCCGGATCTGGGGCTGCTGGTGAGCAGGAAACACGTCGAT
This sequence comes from Holophagaceae bacterium, assembly GCA_025361205.1. GTDB lineage: Bacteria > Acidobacteriota > Holophagae > Holophagales > Holophagaceae > Geothrix. Next base: position 42,041 of record JANYAS010000101.1, on the reverse strand, counting down.
GATGCGGTTGATGGTTTGCACGGTGCTGCTGGTGTGCAAGGTGCCAAAGGTGAGATGGCCCGTTTCAGCGATGGTCAGGGCGGATTCGATGGTCTCCAGGTCGCGCATTTCGCCCACCAGCACCACATCAGGATCCTGGCGGAGGGCCGAGCGGAGGGCCTTCTTGAAGCTATGGGTGTCGGCGTGGATCTCCCGCTGGTTCACCAGGGCCCGCTTGTGCTTGTGGACGTATTCCACAGGGTCCTCGATGGTGAGGATGTGCACCGGCTCCTCGGTATTGATCTTGTCCACCATGGCCGCCAGGGTGGTTGACTTACCAGAACCGGTCACGCCCGTCACCAGCACCAGGCCCCGGGGCTTATTGCACAGGGCCTGGATGGCGGGCGGCAGGCCCAGCTGGTCGAAGGTGCGGATCTGCTCCGGGATGGTGCGGAACACCCCCGCCGTGGCGCCCCGCTGGTTGAACACGTTGGCGCGGAACCGGGCCACGCCCTGGAGGCCGAAGGAGAAGTCCACCTCGAGATCCTCCTCGAGGCGATGCTTCTGCTGGTCGGTCATCACGCCGTAGCAGAGCCAGCGGGTCTGGGAGGCGTCCAGCGGTGGCAGCTTCAGGGGCACCATGCGACCGTCGATGCGGATCTGCGGCGCCGAGTCCGTGGTGATGTGCAGATCCGTGCCGCCGTACTCCACCATGGTCTTGAGCAGCTGCTGGAGAGGGGCGACGTAGTTGGCACCGACTTCGCTCATGATGACCTCTGGAAAGACAAGAAGCGGGGACAGGATTAACAGGATTGAAAGCAGGATGAACAGGATTAGGGCATGTGTGGCATTGGAACCGCCATTGATTCATCCAGAGACCCCAGCCCTTTGTGTTCTTTGTGGCCTAAATGTCTTTCATATGGCATTTGCAGGAAGGGCCTAGCCAATCCCACGGATGCTTAGCCACAAAGAACACAAAGGCCACAAGGAAAACAAGTGCGGCTGATAGCAACACTGAGGGTCGGCTTTCATGGCTGAGATGTTCACCAACCCACCGGGGTCCCTGCTGAAAACCCTGTTAATCCTGTCAAAGATCTTGGCGCGAGTGGGTCGGCGCCTACAAGACTGTCTCTCGGATGATCTCTTCGATGGTGGTCATGCCGTCGAGGGTTTTGCGGCAGCCGGAACGGCGGAGGGTGATCATGCCCTCCTTCTGGCCCTGTTCGCGGATTTCGATGGCGGAGGCGCCGGTGAGGATCATGTCCTTGAGGGTTTCGGACATCTCCAGCACTTCATAGAGGCCCACGCGCCCCTTGTACCCCCGCTTGAGACAGAGCTCGCAGCCCACGGGCTTGTAGAAGGTGATCCCCCGCTGCACCTCCTCGGGGGTGAAGCCCACCTTGTAGAGGGCCTCCTCGGGCTGGTGGTGGGGATCCACCGCCTTGCAGTGCACACAGAGGCGGCGCACCAGCCGCTGGGCGCAGATGACGTTCACGGACGTGGCCACCAGGAAGGGCTCCACGCCCATGTTCATGAGGCGGTTGATGGTGCTGGGGGCGTCGTTGGTGTGCAGGGTAGACAGCACCAGGTGGCCGGTGAGGCTCGCTTTGATGGCGATCTCGGCCGTCTCGAAGTCACGGATCTCACCCACCAGGATGATGTTGGGATCCTGCCGAAGGAAGGAGCGCAGCGCGGCGGCGAAGTTGAGGCCGATCTGCTCCTTCATCTGCACCTGGTTGATGCCGGGGAAATTGAATTCCACTGGATCCTCGGCCGTCATGATGTTGGTGTCCACCGTGTTGAGCTTGGCGATGGAAGAGTACAGGGTGTTGGTCTTGCCCGAGCCTGTGGGGCCCGTCACCAGCACCATGCCGTAGGGCTTGCAGATCTGCCGGTCCCAGCGGTCGAGGCTCTCCTGCTCGAAGCCGAGTTTGGTGAGGTCCAGCATCAGCTGGTCGCTGTCCAGCAGCCGCAGCACGATCTTCTCGCCGAACAGGGTCGGCAGGATGCTCACGCGGTAGTCGATGACCTTCTGCCGGCCGCCCATGTTCACGCGCAGCTTGATGCGGCCGTCCTGGGGCAGGCGCCGCTCGGCGATGTTGAGCTTGGCCAGGATCTTCACGCGGGAGGTCAGGGGATCCTTCAGCTTGAGGTTGGGCCGCATGACTTCCATCAGGATGCCGTCGATGCGGAACCGGATGCGGTAGGTCTTTTCGTAGGGCTCAATATGGATATCGGAGGCGCCGCGCTTGATGGCGTCGATGAGCACCATGTTCACCAGCTTCACCACCGGCGCGTCTTCACTGCCCCGCTTGAGGCTGCCGACATTGACGCTCGAATCATCATCCTCGGCCGACGTATCATACTCGGCGTCGGCATCCAGCTCCTGCTCCAGGTCGGCCAGGTCGAAGTGCTCATCCTCTGCATTGAATGCGGCCGCGGCTCCGGCCGAGGTATCTGTGGGTCCGCTCGCCGCGGGCCCAGCACCGCTTTGAAGGGCGCGGGCAACCGTGCCATCCGACAACCGTACGGCACTGTTCCCCCCGTAGTACTTCTCCACGGCCCGGAGGAGGCCCATTTCGCTGGATACCACGGGGTCCACGTTGTAGCCCGTGTGGAACCGCACATCATCCATGGCGAAGATGTCGGTGGGGTCGGACATGGCCAGGGTTAGTACGTTGCCGGTGCGCTGGAGGGGTAGTACCTTGTGCCGCTGGGCCAGATCCCTGGGAATCAGGGCGATGACCCCAGGATCGATGGGGGGCCATTGTTCCAGATCGGCCGCCGGCACGCCGTACTGCATCCCCAGGAAACTGACGATGTCCTGATCGGAGCAGAAGCCGGAGCGCACCACGATGCTTCCAAGCTTCCCGCCCTCTCTTCGCTGGATTTTCATGACTTCATCCAGCTGCGCATCCGTGATGAGTTGGGCCTTGACGAGCATTTCCCCGAGCTTGCTGACCACTGGCTGCCTCCAAATTGGGGTGTGGCGATGGTATCACCCTGCGCAGGCGAGCGGAGGCCTAACCATTGTATGCTTTTGCCATGTCCTCCCCAGGCACACCGCCCCAGCGACTGCTGCTCGCCCGGCAGCTGATCCGCGAGAAGGGTCTATCCCGAACGGATCTCGCCTTGCTCGAAGACATTCTTCGGGAAGGCGCCCGAGATCTGGAACCGTTGCTTGAAGCGGCCCCGGAGCGGGTCGCTTCCGGCGAGGAGTCCCCGGCCCAGGCCGCCCTCCGTCGCAGCCTGGGCTACTTCCTCGCCTTCCTGCACCAGTTCTCGCCCCGCCGCCTGGGGGAGGCCCGGAATGCCCTGGGGCTGGTCCTGCTCCACAGCCTGGGCCGGCTGGAGTACCAGGCGGAGGCGGCCCACCGCGAGCTGCTGGCGGAGCTGCAGCAGCCTGAGTGGGTGACCCGCCTTCTAGACCTGCTGGCCTCGCTGCGCGCCATGTCCCTGGCCCCCACCGAGGACACCGGCAATCTGCGCCAACTGTGGTCCACCTTCCTGGCCGACCACCGGGATGCCTTCCGGGCGATCCTGGCCGCCCTCCAGGACAGCGAATCGGGCGCCGATTCGGTGACTCGGCTCAATGCCCAGATGAAGGCACTGAACCGGGCCATCCAGGGCGAAGGGCGCCTGGAGGAGTCGCTGACCCGCTTCGCTGAGCACCTGGAGGCCTGCATCCCCGCCGAGATTCACGCCCGGGTAGAGCCCATTCTGCTGCTCGAGCATGTGGTCTCGAACTTGCGCCTGAGCCTGGTGCGCCCCCTCGACCGGGGCATTCACTGGCCTGCCGTGGAACAGGTGCGGGGCAGCCTGCGGTGGCTTTGGGATCATCTGGGCTGGTCCCTCCCCCGCATGGACACCGAACGCTTCCGGGAAAGCATGCCGCCGGAGCTGCGCCGTCTGCTCCAGCAGATCCGGAGGGACGACCGACCCACCTTCTCCGTGGTGGCCCGGGCCCTGACCAGCCACATCTCGCTGCTCGGCCTCCTGGAATCCCTCGAACCCGCCGCCAGCACCGGTCTCCCAGACCGCTATGCGGCGGTCCCCACCTTTCTGGTCCTGGAATCCGAGCTGGGGCGCCTGGCAGAACGGGCCTATGATCCAGCCCGCGGCGACCTGCTGGACCCGTCCCGGCTCGAGTCCCTGCGGCTGCGAGCCTTCCTCCGGCAGGCTGTCCTCAGCCTCCACCAGGACCAGGGGACGCTGCGAAGCCTCCTCCAGCAGGCCCTGGCGGGCCAGGATGCCGACCAGCTGGCCCAGACCCTCGACAACCTGCGCGGCCTGCTCATTAACCATCAAAAGCAGCTCATGGGCGAGCTGGTGGGAATCTTCTCACCCGACGTGCAGCACCGGCTCTTCCCCGAGTCGCCCAGCATGATGGAGGAGGGCGAGCGGCTCCGGCTGCGCATCCAGCGCCTGTGGGAGCAGGTGCCGCCCCTCCATGGCCAGCTCCAGTTGCACATGGAGCTGCAGGACTGGCCCCGACTGGCCCTGGGCCTCTCCCATACCTACCGGCACCTCCTGGCCTTCCGCCGGAGCCCCGAGTTCCCCCTCATCCGGCGCCCGGACCGGGAGGAAGCCGAGCGCCTCATCCAGGAGCTGGGCCGGCTATTGGAGTCGCCCGAAGATGTACCCCAGGCCTTGCGGGACGGCATGGACCTCCTAGGCGAGCTGCTGCGCTTCCTGGAACTGTTCCTGCTGCGGATCAATGCCCGGGTGCCCCTGATCCGCCAGGATCTGGACGTGGCCCTAGAAGCGCTGAAGCTGGTCACCGAGCTGCAGGGCGGACCCGCTGGCACCGAGCGGACCCGCCTCTCCCACAAACTCATCCAGACCGCCAAGCGGTTGGGAGTGCGGGATCCTCAGTCCCTGGCCCTGCTCAAGCGCTGGGTGCGGGCCGAGCGCGGCCAGCGCGACGGTTCCCTGCCCTCCCTCCTGCAACTGGCGGCCCACCTCCGTCAGCTCTCCTTGCGCCTCGAAGTTGCGCTGGGATAGACCGGTATGCCGAAGAGTCCACCATCAGGGAGCCCCATGGCCCGCATCCACTGGCTGGAAGCCCATCCCTCCGCGGCGGGGGAGGCTCTCCGTGCGGCGCTGACGCAGTGGGGCTACGAGATCGTTGTCGGTCCCGGCCAGGGTTCCCTCGTGCTCGTTGCTGAGCATCCGGATGTGCGCCTGATCCCCGCCGAGGGCACCGAGATCCTCTGGTGGGTGGAACAGGCCGATCCGGAGGAGGTCAGCGCGGTGCTGAGTGCCCGCCCCGGCTGGGTGTTGCTCCAGGACCGCCCCCTGGAGGCCGCCCGGGAGGCCCTGCTCCACCTGCGCCAGCGGGATCTGGGCAGCGAGGGCTGGCTGCGCCAGATGATGCATCTGGCCTCCCTGGAAGAACTCCTTCGCCTGGCCTTGGGCCGTGCCATCCGACTTTCTGGCGCCCAGGGTGGGGCCATCTGGCTCCGCAAGGACGACCTGTTCTACCAGCGAGCGGGAGACGGCGCCTTCCCGGAAGCCCCCCTGCCCCGCCAGGAGGCGGCGGACCTCGTCAGACGCGGAGAAGCCTTCTTACTGGCACCCTCCGAGCAGCTGGGGGTCCTCCGCCTGATGGATCCACGGGAACCCCCGGAGGTCTTCCTGCGCGGCTTCGATGACATGGAACCGCTGCTGCTCAACGCCTGGCGTCTGGAGGAGAGCCGCGCTCTCTCCTTCAAGGATGACCTCACCGTGGCGCAGAACCGCCGCTGCCTGGAGGCGGAATTGCCCCAGGCGGTGCGTTCCGCCGCGGCCAAGTCCGAATCGCTGTCCCTGCTCTTCCTCGACGTGGACGACCTCAAACAGGTGAACACCCGCCATGGTCACCCCGCCGGGAGCCTGCTGCTCGAATCCGTGGCCCACACCGCCCAGCGGCTCTGCCGCGCCCACGACCGGCTCTACCGGTACGGCGGGGACGAATTCTGCATCCTTATGCCCGGCACCATGGCCCAGGGCGCGCGGAAGCTCGGAGAGCGCCTGCTCCAGGTGTTGCGGGATCATCCCGTGGATCTGGGCCGCAATCACCTCGCCGTCTCGCTCAGCGCTGGCGTGGCCGCCTACCCCGAGCATGCGGATGGCGCGGGCCACCTCATCGAGCAGGCCGATCATGCCCTCCTGCGCGCCAAGGAGGAAGGCAAGGGGCGGGTGGTGGTGGCAGGGCAGTAGGAGGGGCTACTTCCCCTTCTTCTTGCCACCCTTCTCGGATCCGAACACCTTGGCGAGGAAACCATCTTCCTCCTCACCCTCGGCGGGTTCTCCGTCGAGGCTCCGGCGGAGCCGTTCGACGAGCTGGCGCTGTTCGGCGCTCAGGGACTTCGGCACCGCCACCCGGAGATGCAGGTAGAGGTCGCCGCGGCCGCTCCCCTGGAGACGGGGGACACCGGCATTCACCAGCTTTACCACGTGGTCGGCGGGGGTTCCCGCAGCCAGTTTCACCTTGTCCGTGCCATAGGGTGTCTCCACTTCCAGCGCGCCACCGGTCACCAGCAATGGCCAGTGGACTTCGAGCCGCTGGTGGAGGTCACTGCCATCCCGTTCATAACGGGGATCTGACTCCACGTCGAAGACCACGAAGAGGTCCCCCGTGCCTCCCCCGAAACGGCCCGACTCGCCTTGGTTTTGGAGCCGAAGCCGGGTGCCCCGGTCCACGCCCGCAGGCACCTTGAAGCTGACCTTGGACTTCCGATGGATACGGCCCTCACCCTTGCACTCGCGGCAGGGCTTGGGGATGAAGCGGCCCCGGCCCTCGCAGCGGGGGCAAGGGGTGAGCATATGGAAGGGGCCCTGCCGCACGGCCACCTGTCCTTCGCCCCGGCACTGGGGGCAGGTCTCGGGACGTGTTCCCGCCTCGCAGCCAGACCCGCGACAGGTATCACAGGCTTCGAGACGGGGGATGGAAAGCTCCACCGCGTCCTTGCCGAAGACGGCGTCGTGAAAGCTGAGTTTGAGGTTGTACTGCAGGTCGGAGCCCCGCTCCTCCCCGTTGGACCGGCGGCGACCCCCGCCGAAGAGATCACCGAAAAGGCCGCCCCCGAAAAAGCTGCCCAGGATGTCCTCGAAACCCGCGAACTGATTGGGATCGAACTGGAACTGCTGGCCACCGCCACCGGCGCCGCCCAGGCCCGCGTGGCCGAACTGGTCATAGACCTTTCGCTTCTCGGCGTCGGACAGGACGCTGTAAGCCTCGGCGGCCTCCTTGAACTTCTCCTCCGCTGCCTTGTTGCCTGGATTGCGGTCGGGATGCAGTTCCATGGCCAGCTTGCGGTAGGCCTTCTTCAGTTCATCGGCTCCGGCGTCCTTCGGGATACCAAGCACTTCGTAGTAGTCTCGTTTCATTTTTTCGTCAGTCCTCAGTCTTCATGAGCCATCAACACTCGGGGCAGTTGGCTGATCGGGGCGTCTTCGTGATGGCTTTGGCGAAACCGGCCACCAGGCAGGTCGTTCCCCGTGACAACCGAATCAGCCTCCCATTCTCCCCTAAAAACCCCGATTGCTGGGAGAGGTCACTCTGGAATTCCAGGTCCCGGGCTATTCTCGGCGCCAAGCCCACAAAATGGGGGGGGGCCGGTGGCCCCCCCATGAACGACCAAGGACTGATGACTGTGCCTAGTTGGGCGGCACAGCGCCTTCGCCGTCCCCATCCAGTGAGGCCATCATGGCTTCACTGGCCGCCAGGACGGCCTCAGTCAGGAGGTCCTGCGCCTCCAGCAACCGGGTTTCGCAGCCGCGCAGGGCCTCGGTATCCTGCGAGGCCACGGCCTGACGGGCCCGGGAGAGGACATCCCGCACCAGAGTTTGCTGCTCGTCCGTGAGGTATTTGCCGCACTCGATGAAGCTCTTGTCGCAGGAGAAGATCAGGCCTTCGGCGGACGCGATGTACTTGAGGGTGTCCCGCTTCTTCACGTCGGTTTCCGCGTTGGCCAGAGCCTCGCGGATCATGCGCTGGATTTCCAGCTCCGAAAGACCGGAACTGGGTCGGATGCTCATGCTCTGCTCGAGCCCTGTCATCAGATCGCGGGCGGAGACCTTCACGATGCCATTGGAGTCGATGTCGAAGGCGACCTCGATCTGGGGCACGCCCTTGGGCAGGGGCGGGAGGTTGATGAGGTCGAACCGGCCCAGGCTCTTATTGTGCTCGGCCAGCTCGCGTTCACCCTGGAGCACGTGGATTTCCACCCGGGCCTGGTTGTCCGTGACCGTGGTGAAGGTGCGGGCGTCGCGGGTGGGGATCGTGGCATTGCGCTGGATGATCTTCACAAAGCCACCGCCCTGGGTCTCGATGCCGAGGGACAGCGGGGTGACGTCGAGCAGCACCAGGTCCTTGATGTCGCCCTTCAGCACGGCGCCCTGGATGGAAGCGCCAACTGCCACCACTTCGTCGGGGTTGATGCTGCGGTTCGGCTCTTTGCCAAAGAAGTCGCGCACCATGCGCTGCACCAGGGGCATGCGCGTCTGACCGCCGACCAGGATCACCTCTTCCACCTGCTTCGGGGTCTTGCCACCCTGTTCAAGGGCGTCCTTGATGGGGACGAGGGTGAGTTCGACCAGCCCCTTGACCATCTCTTCCAGCTGCTCGCGGGTGAGGGTCGCCTCCAGATGCTGGGGCCCGCTGGGACCCTGGGCGATGAAGGGGAGCCGGATCTCGACCCGGTCCAGGGTGGAGAGTTCGCACTTGGCCTTTTCGCTGGCCTCCTTGAGCCGCTGCAACGCCATGCGGTCGCCCGAGAGATCGATGCCGGTCTTTTCGCGGAACAGGTGCACCAGCCAATTCTGGATTTCCTGATCGATGTCTTCCCCGCCGAGGAACGTGTCGCCGCTGGTGGCCAGCACCTCGAAGACACCGTCGTTCATCTCCATCAGGGTAAAGTCGATGGTGCCGCCGCCGAAGTCGTAGATGCCCAGGATCTGCTTCACGCCCTTCTTGTTGAAGCCATAGGCCAAGGCTGCGGCCGTGGGCTCGTTGATGATGCGCTGGACGTTCAGACCCGCGATCTTGCCAGCATCCTTCGTGGCCTGGCGCTGGGCATCATCGAAGTAGGCAGGGACGGTAATCACGGCGTCGGTCACTTCCTCATGCAGGAAGGCTTCGGCCGCCTGCTTCAGGGACCGCAGGACGATGGCCGAGACCTCGGGGGGGGCGTAGTCGCGCTCGCCGACCCGGAGCCACGCATCACCGTTGGGCGCGGACACTACCGGGAACGGCAGGCGCGAGACCGCCTCCTGTACCCTCGGGGACTGGAAGCGCTGCCCGATGAGCCGCTTCACGGCGAACAGGGTGCGCTGGGGATTCGTGACGGCCTGCCGCTTGGCGATGTGGCCCACCAGGACATCGCCCTTGTCGGTGAAGGCGACGACGGAGGGGGTGGTTCGGCTGCCTTCACGGTTGGGGATGACCCGGGAGTCACCGCCCTCCATCACGCAGACGCAACTGTTGGTCGTGCCCAGATCAATGCCGATCAGTTTGCCTGCCATGGGTAAAACTCCGGGGGGTCGCGTCTACATGGTAGTGGGTTCTCGATGACCCTTCCAGCATAAGCGTTGGAACCCGCTAGGACTTTCCCGAATCCTGGCGCCTGTTCACCACGACGCGCGCCGCCCGGAGGAGCTGTCCCCGAAGGTTGAATCCGCGCTCGAAGACCGCCGCCACCGAACCATCCGGAAGGTTGGGATCACTGAAGGTCGTGAGCGCCTCGGCATTGAGGGCGTCGAAGGGATCGCCAACCTGGAGCGGCAAGACCTCCACGTTCAGCCTCCGCAGGACCTCGAGAAACTGCTTGCGGATGAGGTCCACGCCGGCACGGAAGGATTCCATGTCCTGGTAGCTGGACCCCAGCCCGCGTTCGAAGTTGTCGAGCACTGGCAGCAGCTCAAGGAGGATCTTGCGTTCGGACTGCTCCACCGCCAGGGAGATATCCCGCTGAACCCGGTTGCGGAAGTTGTTGAAATCCGCCGCCAGCCGGCGCTGGTGATCCATCAGGTCGGCCTCGCGCCGGAGTAGGTCCTCCATCTGGTGCTCGGCCTGGACGAGGGCCGACTCCAGATCCACCCGCCCCTCCGCCTCGGAGGAAGGCTGGGGCAGATCCACGAGGTCCATCTCCGGCACCACCTGGGTGTGGTACTCAGAGGCCACTTCGTCAGCCACAGACTGCAGGTCGCCCTCCAAGCTCTCGTCCAGGTTGAGATCAACCATGTCTTCTACCTCCCCGGTGGGGGTGGTCGGAGGGCGTTCGGGTACATGGGGGTTGTCGGTGGCCATCGCAGCAGTATAGACAGTCAAGGCAGAGATTGGGGACGCAGGGTCCGTTCTCTCCGGCACTGGACCTGCCGGGACCACCAGCGCAGTCCGCCCAGGACCCTGCCGTAGTCCATGCGAAGAGGGCCCACCAGGGCAAAGGTGACGAACCCCGAGGGCCCCAGGGCCACGGTCCTCACCGCCGTTGCCAGCGGCCAGGCCTCGAAGTAGGGGTTCTCCGTGCCGAGCAGCAGCTGGACGTCCTCGGAGGCACGGTCGGTGAAGGCATTCAACAGGTGGGCCAGCCGCCCGTGTTCCTCGAAGGCGGCCACCAGGGCGCGGAACCGCGACACGTCCTCGAACTCGGGCAGGCCGCCCAACTTCCCCAGGCCAGACACCATCACCCGCGGGTCCGCGGCACCGGGATCCTCCGGCCAGCGCGCTGCCAATTCCTGGAGGCGGCCCCGGAGGAATTCCCCTTCTTCGGCACCGGCCCGCAGGGCTTCCAGCAGCCGGGAACGCATCTCTACCAGGGTGAGGCCGGCGAAGTGAGCCGTGGCGTAGTTCCCCAGCTCGGTCAGAACGGTCTGGGAGTGGTTCCAGGGATTCTCCATGAGCCGATGTTCCACCTCGCCCAGACTGCCCACCCACACCGCCACCAGGCGGCCGGGATTCACGGACACGAACTCCATCCGCACCAGCCGACTTTGGGCGAGGGGCAGGGGCAAGGCCACGCAGACGCCGCCCATGACTTCCGCCAGGGTGCGGCTGGCTTGGCGGGCCCAGGACTCGGGATCGAGTTCCAGGCCATCCAGGGCCGCGGAGAGACGACCTTCGACCTCCGGATCCGGTGGCAGGGTCTTGAGCCAACGGTCCACGTAGTACCGGTAGGCGAGCTCGGTGGGAACTCGGCCCGCCGAGGCATGCGGCTGAGCTACCAGTGCTTCGTCCTCGAGGTCGGACAGCACATTCCGGATGGTGGCGCTGGAGAGGGGCTCGGGATTGCGTTTGGCCAACAGCCTCGAACCCACGGGCTCGCCGGCCTCGAGGTAGGTCTCGATGAGGGTGCGCAGAACGGATTCGCCACGGGCGTTGAGGTTGGGTCGGGACATCTGGAAGTTCCCATCGGGGATGCCATACTATACGGCACCCTGACCCACTCTCTGGAGGTTCCATGCGGCCCATTCTTTCCCACCTGACACTCGCAGCAGCCCTGGTCTTCACCGTGGCCTGCAACCACAAGAGTGAAGCGGCCATCCAAGCCGAGGAAGCCGCCAAGGCTGCGGATGCCAAAGTGGCCCAGCTTGAGCAGCAACTGGCGGAAGCCAAATCAGGCAAGGTCACCGGCAGTGATGCCGAGACCCTCCAGCACGTCACCAAATCCCAGGTGAAGGCCCTGGAACGCCAGGTGTCGGACGCCAAGCGGCGCGCCGAAGTCAAGAAGCTGGAATCCATCAACCTGGCCCAGGCCCCCGCAGCCAGGGAGGCTCCCAAACCGGTGGTGGTTGATGTTCCCACGGGCACCAAACTCGAAATCAGCCTGGCCCGAGAACTGAGCACGGACAAGGACCAGGCGGGCGACGCTTGGGAAGGTACCTTGGCTTCAGACGTCGTCCAGGATGGCCGGTTGGTGTGGAGCGCTGGCAGCCGTGCCCGCGGCGTGGTCACCCAGAGTGCCGCCGCCGGGCGCTTGAGCAACGGCAAGGGTGTCCTGGGCATCAAGCTGACCGAAGTCGCGGGCGTGGGCATCGATGCCGACACCCACATGGTGGTGGCCACCGCCAGGGGTGAGCGCGATGCCAAGTTCATCGGTGGCGGTGCTGCACTTGGCGCCCTGGTCGGCCTCCTCTCGGACAAGAAGAATCAGGGAGATCACGCCCTCGGTGGCGCCACCGCCGGCGCCCTCGCCGGAACCGCCGTGGCCGCCGGGACGGCCGATACCGTGATCCGCATCCCTGCAGGCAAGCCCATTGCCTTCAGCCTCACCGCGCCCGAGCGGGTAACGATTAGGCTGTAGGAGAGAAAGCGCAGACACACTCAGGCTGGAGAGCACGGGTGGGTCGCTCTTTCCCACAGCCCACGGCCTAGAGCCCACAGCCCATCACGCTTCCAGCGCCTGCAACCGCTCCGCCTCGAACGCGGCGCGGAGGGGCTCGATGACGGGTTCGATCAGGCCGCCCATGAAGCTGTCGAGCTGGTGGAGGGTGACCCCCACGCGGTGATCGGTCACGCGCCCCTGGGGGAAATTGTACGTGCGGATCTTCTCGCTGCGGTCGCCGCTCCCCACCTGGGATTTGCGCAGGGCCGAGTGGGTGGCATCGGCCTCGTCCTGGGCCTTCGCCAGCAGCCGGCTGCGCAGCACGGTCATGGCCTTGGCCATATTCTTGAGCTGACTGCGCTCATCCTGGCACTGTACGACGGTGTTGGTGGGCAGGTGCGTGAGGCGCACGGCCGATTTGGTGGTGTTCACGCTCTGGCCGCCCTTGCCGCCGGAACAGAAGGTATCGACCCGGAGGTCATTGGGGTGGATGGCGATGTCCACCTCCTCGGCCTCGGGCATGACAGCCACGGTGCAAGCCGAGGTGTGGATGCGGCCCTGGGTTTCGGTCTTGGGCACGCGCTGGACCCGATGGACGCCACTCTCAAAGCGAAACAGCGAATAGGCGCCCTCGCCCTGGATCTCCACCACCGCTTCCTTCAGGCCGCCCTGGTCCGCCTGGTTTTCGTCCAGCACCGTCGCCTTGAAGCCCCGGCGCTCCGCGAAGCGCATGTACATGCGGAAAATCTCCGCGGCGAAGAGCGCGGCCTCCTCGCCACCGGTGCCGGCCCGGACCTCGAGGATGACGTTCTTGGCGTCGAGCGGGTCCTTGGGGATGAGCAGCCGCCTGATCTCGGCCTCGCCTTCGGCGATGGCCTTCTTCAGGTCGGGAATCTCCAGTTCAGCCAGCTCGCGGTACTCAGCGTCCATGGTCCTGTCGCCCAGGATGAACTCGGCCTCCCCCAACTGCTTCAGCCGCGTGCGCTGGGCCTGAAAGGCCAGTACCACGGGCTCCAGTTCAGAGCGAAGCTTCGACAACTCCCGCACTCGCTTGGGGTCCGACACCACGGCGGAATCCTGGAGCTGCGCCTCCACTTCGTGAAAGCGGGCCTCTACAGCTTCTAACGTTTCGAGCATTGGATTTCCTTTCCGAGGGCATTAAAAAAGGACGGGCCGAATGCTCGGCCCGTCCCTCGGAATGGTGCAGCTAGGCTTCGGTGATCGAAGGGGTGGTCTCGGCAGCAGCTTCAGTCAGGACCTCGGCGGGGGCCGCAGGAGTCTCCTTCTTGGCGTACTTCCTGTTGAACTTCTCCACACGGCCTTCCGCATCCATCAGGCGCTGCTTGCCTGTAAAGAAGGGGTGGCAGTTGGAGCAGACCTCCACGCGCAGCTCTTTCTTGGTGGAGCGCGTCATGAACTCGTTCCCACAAGCGCAATGAACCTTCACCTCGTGAAGTTCGGGGTGCAATTTTTCTTTCATGTCTTCCTCCTGTGACCGACCGGATGCCCCCTGGACTGGGGTATTTGCACGCGGCTTGTCCACGCAAGACGACCAGTCTACCGCTGGAGGCCATCCAGCTCAAGGGGAATTGCCTTATCTGCCCTGGGGATTCCCCGATCAGCCCTGTTCCTGGGGTGTCAGGACCCGGCGCTCGGCAAGGAGCCTCTTGAACCGGAGCGATAGCATCACACTGAGCAGGATGGTGGCATTGAAGCTTAGTTCCAGGGGGACTTTCCACCATTCGAACCGCACCCGGCCCAGAACACCTGCCTCCAGGAAGAACATCAGGGCCGTGAAGACCACTGGCTCCAGGAGAGTCTGCCAAAGAGGTCGTTCCTGGCTGTGGCGCTCCAGAAGGAACCCCGTGAAGGCCCCGTACAGCAGTCGGGTAGGCTTGAATCCATGGTGGGTGGTGAAGCCCAGGGGGATGGAAAGCAGCGATGTGATCACCACGGCGACCAGCGTGCGCACCCAACAATTGAGGCGCAACCAGTGGCGGCGCACCCAGAAGTACCCGGCGCCGACCGCCAATCCCTGGGCCGCCGCGAAGGCCAGAGCGATGTACCAGCGCCAGCCCTCGAACCACATGTGGCCACCGGTAGCGAAGCCGATGATCATGCCTGCCGCCAGGGCCGTGCCGCCCCGATGGTTGGCGTCCTGGCCTTCCCCAATCGCCAGTTCCTCCGCCAACAGGCTGGGGTGCTCCTTCTCCGAAAGCAGGGCCGACATGGCCGGCTCGGACTCGATGCCCCGGGCTTCGGCCTCGTCCCGCAGGTGGGCCTCCAACTCGCGCACCAGCATCAGGCGACGACGGCGCGTCAGCCCCTTGAGGCCTGAATTCACTTGGGCGAGATAGGCCTCCAGAGCCCGGGACATAGGCTGGCTACCTAGGCCCTCGGCCCCACGAAGGCCTGGACCATGTCCACGAACTGGTTCCATTCCTTCTTCTTGGCCGTCAGAAAGGCCTGCCCCGCGGGCAGGAGTGAGTAATAGCGGCGCTCACGACCGTTCTCCTGGGTTTCCCAGTAGGAACTGATGAACTCGGTGGCCTCCAGCTTGTGGAGGGCCGGGTACAGCGCACCCTCCTTCAGCGTGTACGTGCCACCGGTGCGCTGGCGGACCGTCTCGATGATCTGGTAGCCGTACATGGGCCCCTCACAGAGCAAGGACAATAGCAGCAAAGGAGTGCTGCCCTTCAGCAGTTCACGGTCCACGGGGGCCTCCGGTTTAGGGAAATTAGGCACCTTCAATGTGCCTCGCTAAACGATGGCCGTCAAGGGCGGGTGTGTATTTCTCCCAAGATCAGCGGCCTTTCATGGCGTCCGTTAAGGGGAGCCGGGCACCCGGCGGGCTGAGCATCAGCCGGCCTCCGCAAACGCAGCGCCGAAAGCGCAAGAGCGCGGCAGGGCCAGCCGCATCACCCCCCCTTCATCGCTTCCGTCAACGGAATGCGGCTGGCCCGCCAGGCCGGCAGGAAGCCCCCCAGCAAGCCCATCACAAGGCTGAAGGCCACCCCCTGGGCCATGAGCCCCGGGGTGATGGTGAAGGCAAAGCTCACGTCGCTGAAGGTCTCGAAGCTGGTGGTCCCGGTCTGGATCCCGTTGGCGAAGAGGGCCAACCCGGAGCCCACAATGCCGCCCGTCACGCACAGGAAGATGCTTTCCCACTGAAAGCTGGCCAGGATCTCCCGCTGGCGGAAGCCCAGGGCCCGGAGCGTGCCGATCTCCTTGGTGCGCCCGGCCACGGCAGCGTACATGGTGTTCATGGCCGCGAAGATCGCCGCCCCCGTGAGAATCAGGGTGATGAGGTTGCCCAGGATCTTGATGGGATCCCCGGCCTTGGTGAGTTCCTTGAAATAGGCGGTCTCCCCGACCACTTCCAGCTTCAGGCGCTTGTCCTCGTCCACGGCCTGGGTGAAGGTCTCCAGCCGCTGAGGATTGTCCAGGCGAGCCAGCATCGAGGAATAGGTCTCTCGGCGGAAGGCCTGCATCACGTCGTTCGCGTCCGACCAGACTTCGCTTTCGTAGCTGGCGCCCCCGGCATCGAAGGTGCCCACGATCTGCCAGTCCCGGCCCCCCATGCGGAGGCGCTGCCCCATCTCCATGCCGGCGAACCGCCCCTGCATCTTGCGGGGCACCACGACCTCGCTGAGCCCCGGACGGAACCAGCGGCCCTGGAGCAGCCGCACCTGGGGCCGCATGGCGATGCCCGCCGTCTCGAGGCCCCGCACGGTCACGTTGGTATCGGTGCCGTCAGCCATCGGAAACAGCTTCACCACCACGACTTCGGCGCTGGCTATGGGGCCGTTCCCATCGCGCTTGAGCAGCGGGTGAACCTTGAGGATCCGCATGCGGTCCCGCTCGATGGAGCTGTTCAATTCGAAGCGGGCGTTGGGCCGCAGGACGATGGCCTGGTCGGCCCGGCCACTGCTCACGAAGGCCTGCGACAGGCCCTGCGCGAGGCTCAGCACCACCACGAAGATGCCCACCACCAGGGCGATGGCGGCGGCCGTGCTGGCGCTTGATAGCTTCCGCTGCCAGAGGGAGCGGAGGTTGTAGCTCAAGGGCACCGGGTAGGCCACCAGAGCCCAAACCAGCCAAGCGAGGTAGGCCACGAAGGGGAGGGCGAACAGCAGGCCGAGAATCATCCGATGGCTTTCAGGCCATCCGTGATGGGCCGCCGGGTGGCCGCATAGGCCGGGATGAAGGTGGCCAATACGCCGATGCCCAGAGCCCCCGTCATGCAGGCCAGGACCGTGGCGGGCAGAATGGCGAAATCCGCGAAGAAAGGCATGGCCGCGCCGAGGGAGCCTCGCACGGCACCGGCGGCGAGGTTGGCCAGCAGCACCCCGAGCGAACCACCCACGCCCACCAGCAGCACCCCTTCCGCAAGCAGGAGGCTCAGCACTCGGCTCGCCGAGAAGCCCATGGCCCGGAAGACGGCGATCTCGGTGGTGCGCTCGCGGATGGCTGTCGCCATGGTGTTGCCGGTGACGATAAGGATGGCCACCACCACCGCGGCGGTGATGCCCTGAATGATGGCCCCGATATTGCCCAGCATCTTCACGAAGGCGAGGTTGAAGGCGTTTTCGGTTTCCGTGAGGGTTTCGTAGGCGCTGTTGGCATAGTGGCGGTCCACCCGTTCGATGAGCCGGGGAATGTCCTCGGGCCGGTGGGCCCGCACCCAGAACGAGCCCACCAGGCCCTTCATGCGGGGCACGCCCTCTTCCAGCAGCTTGTAGTGGAAGTGCAGGACGTTTTCGTCCGAGGGCTTGGGGCTCTTGTAGATAAGGCGGATCGTGAGGCGCGGATTGATGGGGAAGATGGTGCCGGTGAGCGGGACCACGTCACCCACCTTCCAGCCGTTCTTCTTGGCTAGGCTCGCGCCGACGATGCAGCCGGCGCCATCCCGAAGGTAGTCCTTGATCTGGGCTTCGGTGAGGTTGGCGACGCCGAACTCCTCGCGGAAGGTCTGGAAGATCGTGGCCTCGTCGCTGGCGAAATTCGCGAAGAAGTTGCGGGGGTCCTGATAGTAGCCGCCGAACCACTGCAAGGCGCAGACCGTCTCGATCTCCGGCTGCTGGCGGAGAAAGGCCTCGTAGGCGCGGGGCAGCATCTGGGTGAGGCCGCTCTTGTGCCGCACCACCAAACGGTTGCTGGAATTGGGATTGTCGGTCACGGCATTGAGCGTCGTGAGCAGGCTCTGGAGCACAGCGACCGTGAACACCGACAACACCAGACTGCCCACGATGAGCAGCGTGCGCCGCTTGGAGCGCATGAGGCTCTTCCAGATGAGGGCCAGCCAGCGCATGTCAGTGGCTCCCAGCCGTCATCGATTTACCTCGACAGTCCGGTCAAGCACGCCCTTTTCGAGATGAATTTGATGGCGCGCGTGGTGCGCGGCCTTCGGATCGTGGGTGACCATCACGATGGTCTTTCCGAGTTCCCTATTGAGCCGCTCCATCAGGGCCAGCACCTCTTCGGCGTTCTTGGCGTCCAGGGCCCCGGTGGGCTCGTCGGCCACCAGCAAGTCCGGGTCCGTGACGATGGCCCGGGCGATGGCGACGCGCTGTTCCTGGCCCCCGCTCAGCTGCCGCGGATAGTTGAACATCTGGTCTGTGAGGTTCACCAGCTGCAAGACCTGGTCGACGCGATCCCGCCGCTCACCGCGTCCCGCTCCGGTAATGAGGAGGGGCAGTTCCACGTTCTCAAAGGCGTTCAGGACGGGCACCAGGTTGTAGTTCTGGAAGATGAAGCCCACGTGGGCGTTGCGCCAGGCGGCCAGCTGATCGTCGTCGAGGTCGTTCAGCTCGTGGCCGCAGACCTCCAACGAGCCGCCCGTGGGCCGGTCGATGCCCGCCAGGAGGTTCAACAGCGTAGTCTTGCCGCTGCCCGAGGGGCCCATCAGGGCGATGTAGGCACCGGCGGGGATCTCCAGATCGATGCCCTGCAGCACGGGGATTTCCAGCTCCTCGCGCCAATAGCTCTTGGCGATATCGCGCAGGGTGATGATGGGCTCGCCCCCGCCCAGGTCGAAGCGATCGGTGTTCATCCCTTCTTGACCTTCACCTTGGCGCCGGCCTTCAGGGATTCCGGGGGCGCCATGATCAGCTTCGCGTCCTTCGGCAGGCCGCTCACCTCCAGGCCGATGGGGTTCTCGCCCAGGATCGTCACCGGCTTCTGCACCGCAAGGTCCCCTTCCACCACCCAAGTGTAGGCCTTGCCATCCTGCTTCTTCACCTGCTCGCGACCCAGCACCACCACGTCCTGGGTGTAGGCGTCGCCCAGAAAGGTGACCTTGGCGCCCATGTCCGGCACCAGCAGCGGATCCTTGTCCACGAAGGCCACCCGCACGATAACCACGGCCTTCTGGCGGTTGGAACTGGGATAAATCTCCCGCAGGCGGGCCTTCAGGACCGACCGGCCCCCCTGCCCCTCCAGCGCGTCCACGCGGACCTCAGCGGGCATGCCCCTACCGAGCTTGGCGATGGAGGCCTCGTTCACTTCCACTTCCACTTCGAGGGTGTCGAAGTCGGCCATGACGAGGATGGCGTTGATGGCGTTGGCACCGCCCGCACTGCCCGGGGCCACGGTCTCCCCCACTTCGGAGAGCTTCTGGGTGACGACCCCGCTGAAGGGGGCCTTCAAGGCCATGCTTTCCAGCAGGGCGTTCTGATAGGCCAGCTGGGCCTCCAGGGTGAGTTTCTGGCTGCGCAGCTTGTCCACGGTGGCGGCGTCCTGGATGCCCAGGGCCAGCAGCTTCACACCCCGATCGAGGTCCACGACGGCCTGGTCCAGTTGGGCCTTCACCTGGTCGCGGCTGGCGGCCAGATCCGGCGATTCGAGCCGGGCCAGGATCTGGCCCTTGGTCACGTGGCTGCCCTCCTGTACGCCCAACCAGCTCACCCGGCCCAGGACCTTGCTCGACAGGGTGGCCCGGGTGCGTGCCACGAGGTAGCCCGAGGCCGTCACCAGGGGGTTCCGTTCTCCCGCCTTGAAGACGGTGGGCGCGGAGACGGAGACCGCAACCGGGGCCCCCTTGGCGGCCAGCATCGCGCCGACAGCGGCCACCGCAATCACCCCAAGCACCAACCAGCCCCAGGGGAAACGCTTTCGGATGACAGCCGATTTGCGGGCGGGGATCTCACTCATGCGCGCTGCTCCAAATACCCAGGAACCCCCAGGCTACCCGCTGATCAGGGGCGGCGGAAGCGGTAGTGGCTGACGAACCACTCGTCGCCGCCCCGGTAGCCCCAGAGCTCGGCGCAAGCCATGAAGAAGATGCGCCACTGGGCGAACCACCAGGGGGCATCGGTGCCGTAGCCCTGTCGGAAGAGGCCCAGGATCTCCTCGCGGTGGGCGTCCTGGTTGCGCAGCCAGGCCTCCGAAGTCGCCTGGTAGTGCGTGCCGGAAACCCGCCAGTGGTCCTCCAGCTTCAGTTGCTCCTGGAAGCGCATCAGGTAGCTGTCCGCCGGCATGATGCCGCCCGTGAAGAAGTGCCTCGCCATCCAGTCGGAGGCGTCGCGAACCTCGAAGGGGTAGGTGTATTCGCGGTGGGTGAAGATGTGGACGAAGAACGCACCTCCGGGCCGCAGCCACCGCCCGATGCGGGCCATGAGCTCGCGGTGGTTTCGCATGTGCTCAAACATCTCCACGCTGACCACCCGGTCGTAGGTTCCCGGCGCCTCGAAGACGTTCATGTCCGCAGTGATCACGTCCACATTCACCAGCCCGCGGTCTGCGGCCCGGGCCAGGATGAAGGCCCGCTGG
The DNA here is from genome assembly GCA_025361205.1 of Holophagaceae bacterium. Taxonomy (GTDB): domain Bacteria; phylum Acidobacteriota; class Holophagae; order Holophagales; family Holophagaceae; genus Geothrix. The sequence continues at coordinate 21,987 of JANYAS010000101.1, read as the reverse complement.
TCCCGGGAATTGGAGACGCCCGTGATGCGGCTGGCCGGGTAGTGCTCGGCCAGCCAGAGGGTGAGGCTGCCCCAGCCGCAGCCCAGTTCCAGCACGTCCTGGCCATCCACCAATTCTGCCCGCCCGCAAGTGAGGGCCAGCATCGCCTCCTCGGCCTCGCCCAGGGTTTCCCTTCCGGTCGAGTAGAGGGCCGAGCTGTACTTCAGTCGGGGTCCCAGCGTCAGCTCGAAGAACCGGGGCGAGACTTCGTAGTGTTGCTCGTTAGCGTTCTGGGTGTTCACGGCGATGGGTCCGGCAGTCCAGGCCGCCAGGTGGTGCCGGAAGCGCTCCTGGACGGCTTCCAGGCCGCCCTCGGCTTCCTCCCGGAGGCGCTGGCGAAGCAGGGCCCGGATGCGGATGCGGATGAGGGCATCCGGCACGACGCCAGCGGCGAGAAGGGCGTCGATCATGCGTCAGCCTTGGGGAACCAGGGAACGAAGGCAGAGGTTTCCCGCTGATAGCGGGCGTAGTCTTCGGGGCGGCTGCGGAGACTCTGGGCTTCGGTATAGGGAATGCCGGTCACCCGTAGCAGGAAGTAGAGCATCAGGGCCGGGCAGAGGATGGCGATCCAGCCCCAGGGCGCCGTCAGGGCCAGCAGGAGATAGGCGACCCAGACCAGCCACTCGAAGAAGTAGTTGGGATGCCGCGACAGGCGCCACAGGCCCTCCCGACAGGTGCGGCCCTTGGCTTCAGGGCGGGCCTTGAACCGCCGCAGCTGGCCATCGGCCAGGGCCTCGCCGATCCAGGCCATCAGCCAAAGCGCCGCCGCAGCCCACTCCCACGGATGCAGCCCGGGACGGAGGTTCCAGGCGGCGAGCAGGAAGGGCAGGCCGAGGAACACGTCGAGCAAAGCCTGCCCCTGGAAAAACAGGAAGAACTTGGCGTTGAGGCCCGTCTGCCAGGCGGCGCGGATGGCCTGGTATCGCCCGTCCTCGTGGGCCTCCGTGGCCACGCGGCGCCAGAGGTGGAGGCCCAGCCGCAGGCCATGGAGCCCACCCATCAGCCCCACCAGGATTTTCCGCTCGAGGGGGGCGGGGCCCAGGGCCGCCGCCAGGATGGCCATGACGGCCAGGCCCAGGGCCCAGCCCACATCCACCCAGCCGGCGTTGCGGGTGCGCACCTGCCAGAGCCAGAACCCGGCCTGCATGAGGCACAACAGGGCGCCGCCAAGAATGGCTGCCTGCATCATGCGGATTCCTCCTGGAGGCTGCGGGCCACGGTTTCGAAGACCGGCCGAAGGGCTAGGGCCAGCAGGATCATCAGGGGCAGGGCCAGCAACGCCCAGACCACGCAGGCATGCCAGATCTTCGTCCAGAAGGTGACGATTGTGCCGAGCGTATCGGCCTTCAGGGAAGCCAGGATCGCAGACAGGGAAAGCGGCAGGGGCTGAACGCCGAAGAGCCAATCACCCATCCGGATGAAGGGCACCAGGAGCGCCAGTTGGAGCGGATAGACGAGGTAGTTCACCACCTGTATGGCGGGCTGGCTCAGCCGAAAGACAAGACCCGCCCCCACGCACAGCAGGGTGGTGGCCCCCAGCATGGGGAACACGCCCAGGGCCAGCCCCACCGCCACGCTCCAGGCCAGACTGCGGGGGCTCAGCCCGGTCTTGAGCAGCGCCACCAGGGGCTCCCAGATTCGGCGGCGCAGCCAGTTCATGCTGTCTTCCTGACCAACAGGGCCTCGATCCCAGCACCGGGTTTCAGGCGGGCCAGCTGGACCATCACATAGGCCGCCAAGGCGAGGTTGCCCAGGGCGAACAGCAGCACCAGCCAGAGCAGGCTGCGCCCAAGGGAAGCCTCCTTGTAGGCGATCCAGAGCCAGAACCAGAGGAAGCCGAAATAGGCGTCAAACAGGGTGGCCACGCCCCAGCGGTCGGCGAGCAGCCGCTGGAAGCCGACCAGCACGTTCGCGCCAAAACTGGCCCAGGTGGTGACGGCCACCATGGCGGCGAAGACCACAATCGAGAAGAGCCAGAGACCGCGCATCAAAGGGACTCGTGGAACAGGGGGCCAGCACTTGGCTTGGCCAGCAGCAGCTGGGCGTCGCCGATATACCGCTCCTGGAAGGCGCCCTCGCAGTAGGCCAGGTAGTAGTCCCACATCCGGATGAACGTCTCGTCGAAGCCCTGGGCCCGCACCTCGTCCAGCCGCAGAAGAAAGGCCTCCCGCCAGGCCCGCAGGGTCCGCGCGTAATGCAGGCCGATGTCCTCCAGGTGGTGCAGGTTCAGCGTGGTGCACCGCCCCAGGGAGGCCAGGATCCCCGTGAGGGAAGCCAGCTCGGCCCCGGGGAAGATGTGCTTCTGGATCCAGTCGCTCTGGCGGATGTAGTCCGGGAACCGGCGCTCATTCATGGTGATGGTCTGGAGCAGGAAGCGGCCCCCGGGCTTCAACAACCGGTCGACGGCCCCGAAGAAGGCATCGTAGTACTCCAGGCCCACGGCCTCGAACATCTCGATGCTCACGGCCTTGTCATAGCTGCCCTGGAGGTGGCGGTAGTCCTCCAGCCGGAGATCAATGCGACCCCTCATCCCTTCCCGGTCGAACAGGGCGCGGGCGTGCTCGAACTGCTGCTGACTGATGGTGGTGGTGGTAACCCGGCAGCCGCGGGTCTTCGCCGCGTGGAGCGCAAAGCCGCCCCAGCCGGTGCCGATCTCCAGCAGGTGATCCCCCGGGCCCAGCTGCAGTTTCCCGCAGATCAGCTCGAACTTGGCTCGCTGGGCCGCCTCCAGGCTCTGATCTGGTGTTTCGAAGACAGCGCAGGAATAGGCCAAGGTAGGGTCCAGCCAGAGCTTATAGAAGTCGTTGCCCAGATCGTAGTGGTGGCCGATGTTCTTCCGCGAGCCCTCCACATGGTTGCGCCGGCGCCGGTGCAACAGCCGGTTGGCGGCCTTGCCAAGGGCCCCCAGGAAGCCCCCTCCCTGATCTAAAAGGGCCAGGTTGCGGACCGCAATGCGGACCACGGAGACCAGATCCTCCGCTCCCCACCAGCCGGCCATGTAGGCCTCGCCCAGTCCGACCTCCCCATGGAGCAGGCCGGCCCGAAAGGCCCGGGGGTCGCGGATCTGGACCCGGGCCCGAAGGCCTGACTCCGGCTTGCCGAAGCCGTAGACCCGACCCTCCACATCCAGCTCAAGGAACCCAGCCTTGATGCCGGCCAAGGCCTTCAGGAGGATGCGCTGGGCGAAGCTGGGGGAAGGTCCGGTGGTGTCGAAAGACCGGGATGGGTGAACACCGGCACGCGCTTGATCCATAGCCAGAAAGCCTCCCAGTGTATGGCAGCAACAACCTTAAGGGTCATCCAGGGGAATCGGATGAGGGTTGTCCTTAGGATGCCGGCTGTCCAGGATTGTTTCTGAAGATTCAAAGTAACGTCGAAAAATAAATCTAGACGATTAAATTCCGAGATATGCACCTTCAAAGCGTCTCCCGGGGGAATGAAGGCCCAGCGGTACCGGCAGTCCATAGGCATGAAGGGACTGACATGAAAGGCCTTGGGGACATCGAAGCTGACCCCGCCCGGACCTTGGTGCCCCTGAGCCACCGGCATCCAGTAGGTGTGCCGCTCCTTCCAGGGGGTGTTGGTGACCTGGGCCATGATCAGGGCCAGGCGTCCCGCCGCGTCATAGCAGTAGAAGTAGCTCACGGGGTTGAAACAGATGCCCAGGTAGCGCAGGTGGGTCAGCAGGTAGATGGGCCCATCGGGCAAGCGGTGGCCCTTGGCCAGGGCGTCCAGGCGCAGTCGCTCCCGCAACGGCAGGGTGGGATCGCCGAACTGATCCTCTTCATGGAAGGCCGCCCAATTCCAGCGGCCGTAGCTGAGGAAGGGCGAAACCTGGCACAACTCCGGGATGCGGTCCACGTCCAGGAAGGCCATGAACAAGGGGTAGGTGAAGGCATGGGCCTTGGGCCTGAAGCGCCGGTGGCGCACCTGTCCCACATAGATGGCGGGTTCGGGGCGGTCGTTCACCATGCAACACCCAGGTCACGCGCAACCCTGATTCCCGAGTTGAGTCCGTCCACTCGGTATCCGCTCTGCGGATGCGCGAGACCTCCCGCAACGGGGCGGCCGCTCACCATAGGACACCGAGGTCACGAGCAACGCGGATGCCGGAGTTGAGGCCGTCTTCATGAAACCCATAGCCCCAGTAAGCCCCGGCGTAGTGGGTGCGGCCTTGGACGGAGGCTGGTCCGCTCACCTCGGCCCATCGGGTCTGGGCGCGGATGGCCTCCGGGGTATACCGGGGATGTTCGTAAGCGTAGCGGCCGGCGATGGTTTCTGGATTGAGCAGGTCTTCTGCATGGAGGCTCAGGAACCAGTCCTGACGGGTGGCCAGAGGTTGGAGACGGTTCATGTGGTAGGTCAGGAGCAGGCGTCTGCCATCCCCATGGGCCCTAAAATTCCAGGAGGCCCAGCCCCGTCGGTGGGCGGGCATCAGGCCCGGATCACTGTGCAGTACCGTAGGGCTGCGGTTGCTCGTGAAAGCGCCGAGGACCTCCCGCTCCTGGGGGCTGGGATCGGCGAGCATGGGCAGCACCTGGTCGCCGTGGCAGGCCAGCACCACCTGATCGAACAGCAGGGTCTCCTGCCCCTCCAGGTGCAGATGCACACCGGCCTTCGAGCGCCGCAGGCTGATGATCCGCGCCCCCGTCACAATGCGGTCCCGAAAGGGCCGGGTAATGGGTCCGAGGTAGCGCGAGGTCCCGCCGGGGATGGTGCGCCAGGAATGGTGGGAGGTCACGCCCAGGAAGCCGTGGTTGTGGAAGAAGCGCACCAGGGTGGCGGCGGGGAAGGCCTCCATGTCCGTGAGGCTGGTGGACCACACGGCCCCGGCCATGGGATACAGGTAGTCGGCCTTAAAGGCTTCCGAGAAGCGGTGGCTGGCCAGGTACTCCCCCAGGGTGGGGCCGTGTAAGTCGTCGCCCCGCAGCAGCACCTCGGCGGTCCGGTTGAACCGGAGCACCTCCGCCCACAGGCCGTAGAAAGTCGGATCCAGAAGATGGCGTCGCTCTGCAAAGAGTCCATTCAGGCCGCGGCTGCACCAGGGGTGGGCATTGCCACTGGCGGCAAAACTCATGTCGCTGGCGCAGGTGTCCACGGCCAACTCCCCCATGAGCCGGACAAAATTCGGGTAGTTCACCCGGTTGTGGACGATGAAGCCCGTATCCACCGGCACCGGGGCCTCCGGAGTTCCCACGGTCACGGTATGCGTATGGCCCCCGATGTGGGCCTCCCGCTCGAAGACCCAGACTTCATGGTCCCGACTCAGCAGCCAGGCGGCGGAAAGCCCCGCAATGCCCGATCCGACCACGGCGATCCGGCTCATGACTTGGCGACCACCATCGCCGAGGCCGGGTAGGGCCGGAGGTCTTGCACGATGCGCAGCCAGCTCAGCACCTTTAGCGCGTAGTAGGTGGGATCCACCTCCCACCACCGGATGCCCTGGCGACAGCTGGCCTGGTAGTGGTGGTGGTTGTTGTGCCAACCCTCGCCCAGGGTGATCAGGGCCAGTATGAGGTTGTTGCGGCTCTGGTCCCCGGTCTCGAAGCGGCGTGTGCCCCAGAGGTGGGTCAGCGAGTTGATGCAAAAGGTCCCGTGCCAGAGCAGCACCGTGGAGATCACGAAACCCCAGACCAGGGCCTCCCAGCCGCCGAGACCCGTCCACAACCCGAAGGCGAAGGTGGCCGTGCCCAGCAGCCAGGGGCAGAGCCAGTGATAGGTATCGAGGAAGCGCAATTCCGGGAAGCGGGCGAAGTCCTCGATGGCCTTGGTGTCGCAATGGTCATGGGCGTCCGATAGGATCCAGCCCACGTGGGACCACCAGAACCCGTCCACCACGGGGGAGTGCAGATCCTGGGGGGTGTCCGAAAACCGGTGGTGGTGCCGGTGGTGAGCCGCCCACCACAGCACGCCCTTTTGCGCGGAGGTCTGGGCCACGAAGGCCATCAGGAACTGGGGGGTCCGGCCCATGCGGTAGGTGCGGTGGCTAAAGTAGCGGTGGTAGCCCGCCGTCACGGCGAACATGCGGACGAGGTACATCACCGCACACAGGGCCACCAGCTTCCAGGAGAAGGCCAGCCAGATCGCCGCCAGACAGGCCAGATGCAGCAGCACGAACGAAACCGAGGTGACCGTGACCGAGAAGGGCTTGCGCATGGAGCACCCTGGGAAGGAATCAAGGGTAGCCCAGGAAGCAAAGAGGCTTCCGGCCTGTTCAGAAATTCACCCGGAGGTCACGGAATCAGGGGCGTTGTTGCCAAAGCAGGCTGCCGAACGGCACCGGATTCAGCTGGTGAGTTCGGTGCTGCAGTCATGCTGCGTGGAACCTGCGGAGTCGGAACGGAATAACCGTTGCTTTTGTTGGCCCCCATCCGCGATGCGTCCGCAAGGAAAGACCCGCAGGCCGATGTCGTTCATAGGTCAAGGGTCTTAACACCGCGGGGCGCACGGATGGGCGCTCCCTGCCAACGCATGCATTGGCGGGGATCTAAGGTCAACCCGAAGGGCGGGGCAGGGACAAGGCCGGACTGCTTGCCTGAAATTTAGCCATTTTGAACATTGCTAGGGCTGCAGCACCACATGCTATCTCAAGCGGAAGCCGAGTCAAGAAACCCCCGCACATTACATGCGGGGGTTTCTTGTTGGTGCACCCGACTGGGTTCGAACCAGCGACCTATGGCTTCGGAGGCCAACGCTCTATCCAGCTGAGCTACGGGTGCCGCAGACTTCCATCATGGCTTCGAACGGCGTTTCATTCAAGGTCGGAGCCTCCTGCCTGGGTTTTCAGCCGAGTCCGCCCACCCATCTTCGCCGGACGACGCCATTGGTTTCCGCGAAGTACCGGCGCACGCCCAGGGTGATGGCGTCCGCGACCTTGGTGCGGAAGGCGGCATCCTTCAGTTTCTCCTCTTCCTTCTTGTTGGAGATGAAGGCCACTTCCACCAGGACCGCGGGCATGGCCGCCCCGCGGAGGACGATGAAGGGGGCCTGTTTGACGCCCCGCTCCTTGATTCCGGCCAGGCGGTTGAGTTGGCCCTGAATGGCCACGGCCAGGCGCTCCGAATCCTGCAGGAAGGCCTTCTGGGCCAGATCGTCCAGGATGCTGGCCACCACGCTGTCCGGACTGCCCGGGGCGAACCCAGCACCGGCGTTCTCCGTCGCCACCACCTCCTCGTCGTCTCCCTTGCCCAGGCTCAGGAAGAAGACTTCGGAGCCTCGGGCGGATTTGGCCCGGGCCGCGTTCAGGTGGAGGCTGATGAAGAGATCCGCGCCCTGAGCGTTGGCGGCCTTGGAGCGGTCCCACAGGGGGATGAAGGTGTCGTCGTCCCGCGTAAAGACAACCTCGAAGCCCGCGGCCTCCAGCTTGGCCGCCACGGCCCGGCCGATCTCCAGGGCGGACACCTTCTCTCTGAGGCCTTTTGGCCCCCTGGCGCCACCATCATCCCCGCCGTGGCCGGGATCCACCATCACCTTGAGGCGCGGTGGTTGTGCCACCGGAGCGGCGGGTTTGGGAGTCTGGCCCCAAGCCAGTAGGCTGAAGGTGGCGAGTAGAACACTCGGGAGTCGGATCATGGCCCAATCAGTAAAAGGCATGCGGGATTTGTTCGGGACGGAGCTGCGTTGGTTCCAGCATATCGAGGAAACCGCCCGCCGCGTGTTCGAACGCCACGGCTACGGCGAGATCCGCACGCCGATCCTGGAAGAGCTGGAGGTCTTCAAGCGCAGCGTGGGCGAAAGCTCCGACATCGTGAACAAGGAGATGTACCAGTTCACGGACAAGGGCGGGCGAGAGGTGGTGATGCGTCCCGAGAACACCGCGGGCGTGGTGCGGGCCGCCATCCAGCACAAGTTGCTGACGTCCAGCGATCCCGTCCTGTTCTATTACATCGGCCCACAGTTCCGGTATGAGCGCATGCAGGCGGGACGCTACCGGCAGTTCTATCAGATCGGCGCCGAAAGCTTTGGCGTGGCCACCCCGGAAGCCGAGGCTGAAAGCCTGCTCATGCTTCACAGCTTCTTCACGGAGCTGGGTCTCAAGCACCTGCTCTTTTCCATCAACAGCGTCGGCACGCCCGAGTCCCGACCTGGCTTCCACGCCGCCTTCCGGGCTTTCTTCGCGGAGCGGGCCGACCGCTTCTGCGAGGATTGCCACCGCCGCATCGAGACCAATCCGCTGCGCGTCTTGGACTGCAAGATCGAAACCTGCCAGGCGGCGCTGGAAGGACACCCGGTCATCACGGATCATCTGGATGAAGCCTCCGCGAAGCACCACGCGCGCCTCAAGGCCCTCTTGACGGAGCTCGGTCTGCCCTTCGAGGAGAACTCGCGGCTGGTGCGCGGCCTGGACTACTACACCCGCACGGCCTTCGAGGTGCTTAGTGCGGACCTGGGCGCCCAGAGTGCCCTGCTGGGTGGCGGGCGCTACGACGGCCTGGTGAAACTATTGGGGGGCCCCGACGTACCGGCCTTCGGCTGGGCCATCGGCTTGGACCGTCTGGCCATGGTGCTCCAGCAAGTGCACGGCGACGTCCCCCACACGCCTCCCGCCCTGCTCATCCCCCTGGGCGTGCGGGCCGCCACTGAAGCCCTGAAACTGGCACGCACCCTCTGGGATGCGGGCGTGGCCCTGCAGGTTGAGACCCGCGGGGGCGCCCTCAAGAAGGCCATGACCTCCGCTAACCGGACCGGCGTACAGACCGTCCTCATCCTCGGCGACGGAGAGTTGGACGCCGGCACCGTCACCGTCAAGCACATGGCCACGGGCGAGCAGGAGGCCTGGCCGCTGGGCGAGGTTGTGGCGAGGCTGGTCAAATCCTGACCATTCTGCTAGGCTAATGGCTTCGTGATCGCAGGCGACCCCCGGTCTCCGCCTCTTTTCAATCCGAACTTCCCCTTTTCGCCCTGACCGGGCCCCCGGACGTGTCTTTCGCGGGCGGGCCCTTCCAGGAGCATTCATGTCCTTCGAATCCCTCGGGCTCATGCCCGAGCTGCTGCGCGCCGTGCGCGAGCAGGGTTACGAACACCCCACCCCCATCCAGGAACAGGCCATTCCCATCGTGCTGGAAGGCCGGGATCTCATGGGCCGGGCCCAGACCGGCACCGGCAAGACCGCCGGCTTCACGCTGCCTCTGTTGCAGTTGCTGGCGCCCCACGCCAGCAGTTCCGCCTCACCCGCACGCCACCCCATTCGGGCCCTCATTCTCACCCCCACCCGCGAGCTGGCCATGCAGGTGGAAGAGAGCGTCCGCACCTATGGCAAATACATTCCGCTGCGGTCCACCACCATCTTTGGCGGCGTGAACATCAATCCCCAGACCAAGGCCCTGCGCGCCGGCGTCGAAATCGTGGTGGCCACCCCCGGCCGCCTGCTGGACCACCAGGGGCAGGGCAACCTGAACTTCAGCCAGCTCGAGGTCCTCATCCTCGACGAGGCCGATCGCATGCTGGACATGGGCTTCATCCGCGACATCCAGAAGATCCTTGCCCTGCTGCCGGCCAAGCGCCAGACGCTGCTCTTCTCGGCCACCTTCACGGACGAGATCAAGCAGCTGGCCTCGAAATTCCTGAAGACCCCCGCCACCGTGCAGATCACGCCACAGAACACCGCAGCCGAGCTTGTCCGGCAGATCGTGCATCCCGTGGACCGCGAGCGCAAGCGGGCCCTGCTGTCCCACCTCATCACCAGCCGCAATCTGGAACAGGTGCTGGTGTTCACCCGCACCAAGCACGGCGCCAACCGCCTCTCGGAGCAGTTGGACAAGGACGGCATCAACTCCATGGCCATCCATGGCAATAAGAGCCAGCCCCAGCGCATCAAGGCTCTGGAGGATTTCAAGAAGGGGGTAGTCCGCGTCCTGGTGGCCACGGACATCGCCGCCCGGGGCCTGGACATCGACATGCTGCCTCACGTCGTGAACTTCGAACTGCCCCAGGTGCCCGAGGACTACATCCACCGCATTGGCCGTACCGGCCGGGCGGGCACTGAGGGCGAGGCCCTGTCCCTGGTCTGCGTGGACGAGGCCAGGCTGCTCAAGGACATCGAGAAGCTCCTGCGCAAGGACCTGCCCAAGAATGTGGTGGCTGGCTACGCACCGGATCCCAGCATCCCCGCCGAGCCCATCCAGACCGGGCGCGGGGGCGGTGGCGGTGGTGGCCGGGGCATGTCCCGCGGACCTCGCACGTCTTCCAGTTCGGCCCCTCGGGGTGCGAGCGGGCGACACCCTTCCCGCCCCAGCACCCGGGGCAAGTGACCCCAAGTAGCCTGCACAAGCCTCTGGAGTGCCCGGAGAAGGGTATTCCAGAGGCTTAGGCCTATACCCCTTGACGCGAGGGTTGATGTCACGCAATATTCTTGCTTATGCAAGAACCCATGCCCGACACCCTCACCCATGCCGGCCTCGGCACGCTGGCCGCGGCGGTGCGGCGGCGGCTGAAACACGTGCTGGCGGCCCGCCTGGTGCCCTTCAACCTCACCATCCAGCAATTCTGGGTGATCCTGGTCGTGATGGAGCAGGGGTCAACCTCGCTGCATCCCCTCGCCCAGCAGGTCTGGATGGACGATCCCACGGCCAGCCGAGTGGTCAAGGCCATGGTGGGTCGGGGCTTGCTGCGCACCCAGCCGGATCCCAGGCATGGCCGCCGCATCCTCATCAGCCTGGCCCCGGGTGCCCTGCTCCTGGCCTCGGAACTTCAGGCCTTGGCCACCGAGGTCAAGGTTGGCCTCATCGCAGGGATGAATCTGGACCAGCAGGCAATCCTGCGCCAGGGGCTGCACACCATGATCACGAACCTGAACGCGATGCTCGCCGGCATCCCAGCGGAGGCTTCTGAGCAGCCCACCGTCGTCGCGTCCTGACCCGTCCGCGACCCTCGCCCTGATCCCCGCTCGACTTCCTGGAATCCTCATGGACGCTCCCGAATCCAACTTCACCCAAGCAGCAGCCGACCGGCCGACCCTCCTGCGCGGATGGCGCCCCTGGGCGATTGCCGCCGCTGCCGCAGTGCTGGGCCTGGTGCTCTTCGCCCGAAGCGGAAAGAAGGAGCCCGCCGCCAACCCCGCCGGACGTGCCGTACCCGTGACCGTGGTCCTCGCCCGCAAGGGTGACATGGCGGTCAGTCTCACCGGACTCGGCACCGTGACATCCCTGAACAGCGTCACCGTGAAAAGCCGCGTGGACGGCCAGCTCCTCCGCGTGGCCTTCACCGAGGGCCAGATGGTGCGCCAGGGGGAACTCCTGGCCGAGATCGACCCCCGCCCCTTCCAGGTCCAGCTCATGCAGGCCGAAGGCCAGTTTGCCAAGGACCGGGCGGCCCGGGACAACGCGGTGGCCGACCTGAAGCGCCTGCAAGCGCTTGTGCAGCAGGGCATCGTCTCCCGCCAGCAGCTGGACACCCAGACCACCTCCGTGGCCCAGTTCGAGGCGGCCCTCATGGCCGATCAGGCGCAGGTGGAGAGCGCCAAGCTGAACCTCACTTACAGCCGCATCACCGCGCCGATCTCGGGCCGGGCCGGGCTGCGGCTCGTGGATGCCGGTAACATGGTGCGGGCCACCGACGCCAACGGCCTGGCCACCATCGCCCCCATCCAGCCCATCAATGTGGTGTTCGCAGTGCCCGCCGATAATATCCAGCAGGTGTTGGCGCAGAGCACCAAGGGCGGCAAGCTCCCGGTGGAGGCCTGGGATCGCGACCTCAAGACCCGGCTCGCGGCCGGCACCCTGGCGGCCATCGATAACCAGGTGGATCCCACCACTGGCACCGTGCGGATGAAGGCCCTCTTTCCCAACGACGACCACTCCCTCTTCCCCAACCAGTTCGTGAATGCGCGGCTGCGGGTGGACACCCTTTGCGGCGTCGTGATCGTGCCCACGGCCGCCGTGCAGCGCAGCCCACAGGGTTCCTTCGTCTACGTGGTGAAGACGGACGGCACCGTGGACCTGCGCACCATCGAGGTGCAGGGCACCGATGGCGACGACACGGCCGTGATCAAGGGGCTCGTCGGCGGCGAGACCATCGTCACCGACGGCCTCGAGAAACTGCGCCCCGGCAGCAAGGTCTCCCTCCCGAAGGCCCCTGGCGCGAAGGGCTGAACTGATGAATCCCTCCAGGCCGTTCATCCTCCGGCCCATCGCCACGTCGCTGCTGATGGTGGCCCTGCTGTTGGTGGGCATGCTGGCCTTCCGCCAGCTGCCGGTCTCGGCCCTGCCGCAGGTGGACTATCCCACCATCCAGGTGGTGACCTTCTACCCCGGCGCCAGCCCGGACGTGATGGCCTCTGCCATCACCGCGCCCCTGGAGCGCCAGTTCGGCCAGCTGCCGGGGCTGAACCGCATGTCCTCCACCAGTTCCGGGGGCAGCTCGATCATCACCCTCCAGTTCGTCCTGGATCTCAACATCGACGTGGCCGAGCAGCAGGTGCAGGCGGCGGTGAACGCCGCTGGGACCTACCTACCCCGAGACCTGCCCAATCCCCCCATCTACAACAAGATCAACCCCGCGGACTCGCCGATCCTCACGATGGCCCTCACGTCGAAGACGCTGCCGCTCTCGAAGGTGGAAGATTTCGCCGACACCCGGCTGGCCCAGAAGATCTCGCAGCTGCCCGGCGTGGGCCTCGTGAGCATCAGCGGTGGGCAGAAGCCCGCCGTGCGCATCCAGGCCAATCCGACGGCCCTCGCTTCCATGGGTCTCACCCTGGGCGATGTGCGCATCGCCGTGGCCCAGAGCAACGTGAACCAGGCCAAGGGCAGCTTCGACGGCCTGCGCCAGGCCTACTCCATCGGTGCCAATGACCAGCTGCTCTCCAGCGAGGATTACCGGCCCCTCGTCGTGGCCTACCGGAACGGCGCTCCCGTGCTGCTGTCGGAGATCGCCACCGTCAACGACGATGTGGAGAACGCCCGCCTCGCCGCCTGGAAGAACACCACGCCCGCCGTCATCCTCAACATCCAACGGCAACCCGGCGCCAACATCATCGCCGTGGTGGACCGGGTGAAAGCCCTGCTGCCCCAGCTGAAGGCCTCCCTGCCGGCCGCCGTGGAGTTGTCCATCCTCACGGACCGGACCATCACGATCCGAGCTTCGGTCGCGGACGTCGAGTTCGAGTTGATGCTCACCATCGCCCTGGTGGTGATGGTGATCTTCCTGTTCCTGCGCACCTTCGCCGCCACGGTCATTCCCAGCGTGGCCGTGCCCCTTTCGCTGGTAGGCACCTTCGGGGTGATGTACCTGCTGGGCTACAGCCTGAACAACCTGACCTTGATGGCGCTGACCATCTCGACGGGCTTCGTGGTGGACGACGCCATCGTGATGATCGAGAACATCATGCGGTACATCGAGGAGGGCGAATCGCCCCTCCAGGCCGCGCTGAAGGGCTCGGGCCAGATCGGCTTCACCATCCTTTCGCTGACGGTCTCCTTGATCGCGGTGCTCATTCCCCTCCTCTTCATGGGCGATATCGTGGGCCGCCTCTTCCGGGAATTCGCCGTCACCCTCAGCGTCACCATCCTCGTGTCAGCCGTGGTGTCGCTCACGCTGACGCCCATGATGTGCGCCAAGCTGCTGAAGCACACGCCCCCCGAAGAGCAGAGCCGCTTCTACCAGTCCTCTGAGCGCGTCTTCCAGCGGATCATCGCCTTCTATGGCCAGACGCTCACCTGGGTGCTCAAGCACCAGACCGGCACCCTGGTCGTGGCCGTGCTCACTCTAGCCTCGACGGTGCTGCTCTACATCGCCATCCCCAAGGGATTCTTTCCGGTGCAGGATACCGGGGTGATTCTGGGCATTTCGGAAGGTCCTCAGACCCTGTCCTTCCCGGCCATGGCCGAGCGCCAGCAGGCCCTTTCGGCCGAGATCCTCAAGGACCCGGCCGTGGAGAGCCTGACCTCCTTCATCGGCATCGACGGCACCAACACGACCCTCAACAGCGGCCGCATCCAGATCAACCTGAAGGCTCTCGATGTGCGCCAGCTCAGCGCCAGCGAGGTCATCCAGCGCTTGCAGCCCCAGCTTGCCAAGATCGAGGGCATCCGCCTCTACCTCCAACCGGTGCAGGATCTGACCGTGGAGGACCGGGTCAGCCGAACGCAATACCAGTACACCCTGGAGGACGCCGATCCGAAGGAGCTGGGCGAGTGGGTGCCCCGTTTCGTGGAACGCCTATCGGCCCTTCCCGAGCTTCGGGAAGTGGCCAGCGACCTGCAGAACGCTGGTCTCCAGGTTCGGCTCACCCTGGACCGGACCACCGCATCGCGCCTGGGCATCACGCCCCAGATGCTGGACGACGCCCTTTACGACGCCTTTGGTCAGCGGCAGGTTTCCACCATGTTCACCCAGCTGAACCAGTACCGCGTGGTTCTCGAGGCCCGCCCGGGCCAGTATCAGCGACCCGAGGACCTGCAGAACGTCTACGTCCGCTCGGGCTCCGGGGGCTCGGTTCCCCTTAGCGCCTTCACCCGCATGGAGACGGTGCTGGCCCCCCTGGCCGTGAACCACCAGGGGCAGTTCCCCACGGCCACCGTGTCCTTCAACCTGGCCCCAGGAATCTCTCTGGGCGACGCCGTAAAGGCCGTCCAGAAGGCCCGTCAGGACATGGACCTACCCCCCAGCCTCAAGGCGGGCTTCCAGGGCACGGCCCAAGCCTTCGGGGCCTCCCTGGTTAATACGCCCTTCCTCATCCTGGCGGCGGTGCTGACGGTTTACATCCTGCTGGGCGTGCTCTACGAAAGCTACATCCACCCCATCACGATCCTGTCGACCCTCCCCTCGGCGGGCGTGGGCGCCTTGCTTTCGCTCATGCTCTGCCGCACGGATTTCAGCGTCATCGCCCTCATCGGCATCATCCTGCTCATCGGCATCGTCGAGAAGAACGCGATCATGATGATCGACTTCGCCCTGGAGGCCGAGCGCAAGGAAGGCCTGCCCCCGGAAGAGGCCATCTACCAGGCTTCCCTGCTGCGCTTCCGGCCCATCATCATGACCACCATGGCGGCCATGCTGGGCGGCGTGCCTCTGGCCCTGGGCTCCGGCGTGGGTGCCGAGCTGCGCCGCCCCCTGGGCATCGTCATCGTCGGCGGCCTCATCTTCAGCCAGGTGTTAACCCTCTACACGACGCCGGTCATCTATCTCGCCTTTGACCGTCTTGCGCGAAGGCTGCGCCGCTTGCGCGGCGCAGATGAGGCTGCGCCAAAAGAACAAGAATCATGAGACCCCTTTCTTCCACCATGCCCTTCCGCCGCGCCAGCCGCGGTGATCTCCTGGCGGTACGCCTGGAGCCGGCGAAACAATGAGCATTTCCACCCCCTTCATCCACCGCCCCGTCGCCACCACGCTGCTGACGGTGGCCCTCGCCCTGCTGGGCGCCATCGCCTACCAGTTCCTGCCGGTGGCGCCCCTGCCCCAGGTGGAGTTCCCCACCATCCAGGTGTCCGCGGGCCTTCCGGGGGCCAGCCCCGAGACCATGGCCTCCGCCGTGGCCACGCCGCTCGAGCGTCAGTTCGGACGCATCGCGGGCATCACCGAGATGACCTCAGCCAGTTCCTTGGGGTCCACCAACATCACGCTCCAGTTCGACCTGGGCCGGAATATCGACGCCGCCGGACGGGACGTGCAGGCGGCCATCAATGCGGCCCGGGGAGACCTGCCCGCCACCCTGCCGAACAACCCCTCGTACCGCAAAGTGAATCCCGCCGATTCGCCCATTCTCATCATGGCGCTCACTTCCAAGCTGATCCCACGGGAGCGCATGTACGACATTGCCTCCTCGGTCCTCCAGCAGAAGCTGTCCCAGATCCCGGGCGTGGGCCAGGTGTTTGTGTGGGGCGGCGCCCTGCCGGCCGTGCGCGTGGATGTCAACCCGGCCCTGCTTAACGCCCATGGGCTTGCCCTGGACGACGTCCGGGTAGCCATCACCGCCGCCAACTTGAACCGGCCCAAGGGCGACCTCTCCAACGACCGCACCTCCTGGACCATCACGACCACGGACCAGCTCATGAGTGCAGCGGACTATCAGCCCTTGATCCTGCGCTACCGCAGTGGCAATGCCGTCCGCCTGGAGGACGTGGCCCGAGTCACCGATTCCGTGGAGAACGTCCGCAGCGCCGGCCTGTCCAACGGCGCCCCCGCGGTCATAGTCCCCATCTTCCGCCAGCCGGACGCCAACATCATCGAGACCGTGGACCGAGTGCGGGCCATCCTGCCTCAGCTTCAGGCCTCGCTGCCGCCCACCATCGAGCTCAAGGTGCTCATCGACGCTACCCGCACCATCCGGGCTTCCGTGAAGGACGTGCAGCTGGCACTGATGATTTCCATCGCCCTGGTCATTCTCGTGGTCTTCGTCTTTCTGCGCAGCTGGCGCTCGACCCTCATCCCCAGCGTGGCCGTGCCCATCTCCCTGATCGGCACCTTCGGCGTCATGTACCTCCTGGGCTACACCATCGATAACCTGTCGCTCATGGCGCTCACGGTCGCCACGGGCTTTGTCGTGGACGACGCCATCGTGGTGGTGGAGAACATCACCCGGCACCTCGAGAACGGCATGAGCCCCATGGAAGCCTCGCTGCACGGCGCCAAAGAGATCGGGTTCACGGTGGTGTCCATCAGTATTTCGCTCATCGCGGTGTTCATCCCCATCCTGCTGATGGGAGGCATCGTGGGGCGGCTGTTCCGGGAATTCGCCGTCACCCTGTCCGTGGCCATCGTGATTTCGATGCTGGTGTCCCTCACCACCACGCCCATGATGTGTTCGCGGATCCTCAGGCCCCAGGCCGAGGAGCGGCACGGCCGGGTATTCCAGGCCACCGAACGGGTCTTCCAGTGGATCATGCGCCACTACGAATCTTCGCTCCAGTGGACCCTGCGGCATTCCTTCACGACCCTGATGGTCTTCGTGGCGACTGTCGCCTTCACGGTGGTCCTCTACTTCTTCATCCCCAAGGGCTTCTTCCCCCAGCAGGACACGGGGCGGGTCACGGGCAGCATCGTGGCGGCCCAAGACATCTCCTTCGCCGGCATGGAAAAGCTGATGACGCAGTACGTGGCCATCGTGCAGGCCGATCTGGCCGTGGAGAGCGTCACGGCCTTCGTGGGTGGGGGGAACACGGGCCGCATGTTCTGCTCCCTCAAACCCAATAGCGAGCGCAAGGACACCGTCGATCAGATCATCGCCCGCCTGCGGGGGAAGACCGCCCACATCGTCGGCGGCACCCTCTACATGCAGCCCGTTCAGGATCTTCGGCTGGGAGGTAGGCCCTCCAGCACCCAATACCAGTACACCCTCCAGGGGGACGATGCCCGCGAACTGTTCGAGTGGGCCCCCAAGGTGCTCGAAAAATTAAAGACCGTGCGCCAGCTGGCAGACGTGAATTCGGACCTGCAGAACAAGGGGCTGGAGGCCTCCCTGGTCATCGACCGGGCCACCGCCTCGCGCCTGGGCATCACCCCCCAGGCCATCGACAGCACTCTGTACGACGCCTTCGGCCAGCGCTTCGTGTCCACCATCTATACGGCCCTGAACCAGTATCACGTCGTCATGGAGGTGGATTCGCCCTTCATGCAAACGCCCGACGGCCTCCGCCACACCTTTGTCCGCTCCACCACCGGCAACCTGGTGCCCCTGAGCGCCTTCACCACCCTGGAGCGGCGGAATACCCCCCTCTCGGTGAATCACCAGGGCCAGCAGCCCTCGGTGACCCTCTCCTTCAACCTGCCCTTGGGCGTGGCCCTGGGCGACGCCGTGGCCGCCATCGACAAGGCCCAGGATGACATCCGCCTGCCAGGCACGGTGCGGGGCAGCTTCATGGGCACGGCCCAGGCCTTCAAAGCCTCCCTCACCAACATGCCCCTGCTCCTCCTGGCGGCAATTGCAGCGGTCTACATTGTGCTGGGGGTGCTCTACGAAAGCCTGATCCACCCTTGGACCATCCTGTCCACCCTACCCAGCGCTGGCGTGGGTGCCCTACTGGCCCTGCTGGCCTTTCGCATGGACCTCAGCGTCATCGCCTTCATCGGCATCATCCTGCTCATCGGCATTGTGAAGAAGAACGCCATCCTCATGATCGACTTCGCCCTCGAGGTGGAACGCCGGGAGGGGGTCACCCCGGAGGCAGCCATCTTCCAGGCCTGCCTTCTGCGCTTCCGCCCCATCACCATGACCACCCTGGCGGCCATGCTGGGCGGCTTGCCCCTGGCCCTCGGCCTGGGCACCGGCGCGGAACTGAGGCGCCCCCTCGGCATCGCCATCGTGGGCGGCCTCCTCTTCAGCCAGCTCCTGACCCCCTACACCACGCCGGTCATCTACCTCTACATGGATCGGCTTCACCTTTGGTGGGTCCGGGTCCGGGGAAGGGGGAAGTCTACGGTACCGGCTTGAGCCTGACCCTTCCAGATGCGATCCTGGAAGGCTATGAGACTTGACCAGCTCGGCGACTTCCAACGTACCCACCGCAATGGCGACCTGCGTCTCGACCACGCGGGCCAGACCGTGCGCCTACTCGGCTGGTGCCGCCGGGTGCGAAACCTGGGCTCGCTGGTCTTCTTGGACCTGCGGGATCGCTGGGGCCTGGTGCAGCTGGTGGCCAACGAGGAGACGGCCGATCCCCAGCTGCTAGCCAAGCTCAAGGCCGTGCGCAGCGAGTTCGTGCTGGCCGCCGAAGGCGTGGTGGCCGGGCGCGAGAGCAGGAACCCGAACATGGCCACGGGCGATGTAGAAATCCGCCTGACGGGCCTGCGGATCCTCAAC
This sequence comes from Holophagaceae bacterium, assembly GCA_025361205.1. Classification (GTDB taxonomy): domain Bacteria; phylum Acidobacteriota; class Holophagae; order Holophagales; family Holophagaceae; genus Geothrix. The sequence goes on along the minus strand of JANYAS010000101.1, from coordinate 3,212 downwards.
ACCGCCGCCCCCCTCCCCTTCCCCCTGGAGGACGAGGGCGTAGGCGAGGACCTGCGCCTCACTTACCGCTTCCTGGACCTGCGCCGGGAGGAGCTCCAGCGGAACATGGTGTTGCGTAGCGAGGTGGCGAACCTCACCCGCAACCACTTCCGCGAACTGGACTTCATCGAGTTCGAGACGCCCATTCTCACCAAGTCGACACCCGAGGGCGCCCGGGACTACCTGGTGCCCAGCCGCGTCCACGCGGGTGAGTTCTTCGCGCTGCCCCAGAGCCCTCAGCTCTTCAAGCAGCTGCTGCAGGTCAGCGGCTTTGAGCGCTACGTCCAAATCTGCCGCTGCTTCCGCGATGAGGACCTGCGCGCCGACCGCCAGCCCGAGTTCACCCAGGTGGACGTGGAGATGAGCTTCGTGCGCCAGGAGGACATCCAGGGCGTCATCGAACCGCTCATGGTGAAAGTGTCCAAGCTGGTCGGCAAGGACGTCCTCACGCCCTTTCCCCGCCTGCCCTACCGCGAGGCCATGGAGTGGTACGGCTCGGACAAGCCGGACCTGCGCTGCGCGATCAAGATCCAGGATGTCACCGCCCCCTTTGCCACCAGCGGCTTCAACCTGTTCCGCGCCGCCGCCGACAGCCAGGGCCAGCGCCGAGTGCGGGCGCTATTCTTCCCCGGAGAAGCCGCCGGGCTGCTCAGCCGGAAGGCGCTGGACGGCTACCAGGACCAGGCCAAGCAGATGGGGGCCGGGGGCCTGCCCTACGCCAAGTGGGGCAAGGACGGCCTCTCCAGCAGCTTCAAGAAGTTCCTCGACGCAGCCGCAGAAGCGGCCTTGAAGGACCACTTCCGCGTCGAAGGGGAAGGCCTGGCCATCTTCGCCGTGGGCACTGACACCCAGACAAGCCGCATCCTCGGCGACCTGAGAGTGAAAATCGCCACAGACCTTGCCGCCACGGAGAAAGACCCCGCTCTTTCCACTCTTTTCCATGACAAAAACACCTTCGCGTTTTTGTGGGTAGTGGACTTTCCGCTGTTGGAGTGGAGCGAAGAGCACCAGCGCTTCATCGCCTGCCATCACCCCTTCACCAGCCCCCACCCGGACGACCTCGATTTGCTGGAGACCAACCCCGGCGCCTGCCGCGCCGTGGCCTACGACCTGGTGCTCAACGGCTATGAGCTGGGCGGCGGCAGCATCCGCATCCACGATGCCGAGACGCAAAGCCGCATGTTCCGGATCATTGGTATCGGCGAGGCCGAGGCCCGGGCCAAGTTCGGTTTCCTGCTGGACGCCCTCAGCTTCGGCGCCCCGCCCCATGGGGGCCTGGCGCTGGGCCTGGACCGCCTCGTGATGCTGCTGGCGGGCAAGGACAACATCCGCGAGGTCATCGCCTTCCCCAAGACTTCCCAGGCCCGCTGCCTTATGACCGATGCCCCCAGCCCCGTGGACGAGCGCCAGCTCCGGGAGCTGCACTTGCTGCCGGAAGCCAAACAGACCTACCGCGTGGGCGCCGTCTTTTTCGAGAGCGCCGAAGGCGGCAGCCCCGAGCTCCGCGGCCAGGCCCTTCAGCAGATCGGCCAACTGACCCCCCGGCAGGCCCAGGGCCTCGTCACATTTGACGCTCAGGGCCAGATCCTCGACACCCAGACCCTCAGCGGGCCGACCTTCGAATTTTGATTCACCCGCATTAGCAACGACGCGCCACAAGGAGCCCTATGACCACCCCTCCTGGAAAAGCCCCCAAGAAGGTGAAGGAAAAGCGCCAGACCCCCGAGGAACGCCAGGAAGCCCTGCGTTACAACCACATGATGTACGGCCCCACCGCCGGGGAAATGCGGCCCGCCGCCAAGAAGATCAATCTGGGGGCCTCCTACCTCAAGCACCCCAAGTTCCAAAGCCTGATGACGGCCTTCAAGAAGGGCACGGCCTTTCGGTTTGATGTCACCGATAGGGGCAAGGTCTACACCGTCTCCACGGATGGAACGCAGATTCTCTTTGATGGCAAAGTCATCTACTATTCCCGTCCCTTGAATAAGCATGAGGACAACCTGCTGCTAGACCGGGTCGCCACCATCCAATTTCAGACCATCGATGCCTTCGCGCATCTGGCCGTAGCCATTCTTCGCAGCCTTCCCGAAGTGGGAAGCCCGCAATTAAGCCTCATCCACCAGCAGTTCTATTACGGCACCGAACCCCTGGAAGCAGGGGGCGCCGAACTGGGGACCAACCTCTTGATCGGCTCTTACAAACACAGCAAGGCTCTGGAAAAGGCTCGCAAGTAACGAGAGGGGCAGACACCGGGGAACTGGGCGCCCGAGCTGACACAGTCGATCCAGCTGGGTTCTGGAGAGAATGCTCCCAGCTTTTCCATGGATGTTTCTGCTATCCACGACGGGGCGACGGGGCGCTAGAATGCCTCCGCTACCCTCGTCCAGGAAGGCGGGCCCCATGCGCATCCCCCCGCTCGGAAGGTTTCCACGGCTTCGGTGGGTCCTGCTCACTACGGGCCTCCTCTTCGGTGCCCTCCGCCTCCAAGCCCAGGAGGACCCCGGCGAGGACCGCGCGGCCCGCATCAAGGCCCTGATGCCCGTGGACTGCAATGAGAAGCTCCAGCCCGTCACGAAGGAGCCCTGCGATCAGTGCCGCTTCCTCCCCTGCCTCAAGGACACCCGGGCCCAGAAGCAGAAGCTCCTCCAGATGTACCAGGGGCTACGCGCCTTTTGGGAGCCCCGCCACACGGACGCGGCTGGCCAGTCCCTCCTCGTGCAGCCGCTGGCCTCACTCAAGGAACCCGAGCGCAGCCAAGTCTACAAGGCCTCCCGTCGCCAGCTGGAGGAGTACACGAAAATGGAGACCGCACGCACCGAGGCCTTGGGCCGGGCGGAAACCTGCGGCTACCCCGAGAAGGTGGACCTCAGCATTGGCACGGATGTCTTTGATACCTGCAAAATCTGCATGGGCCAGCTGAACCGGGCCATGCAGGCCCACCCCTGCCAGGAGCTAGCCAACCTCCTTCTCATTCACGAATCACTCCACGCCGCCAACTGCGCCAAGCGGCAGCAGAACTATTGGCAGCACTCGGAGGTGGGCCCCAAGGGGGACAAGGTGAGCCGCTACCTGCCCGGTTCCATCCTCACCCCCGCCGGCAAGGCTGCGGAGGAGGTTGCCGCCTACCAGACCGAAGTTAGCGCCTTGAACACGCTCATCGATCACCTCGAAAA